>CBDTZI010000033.1:0-14243 GCA_965364865.1 uncultured bacterium
AAATAAATTATCCCCCGACTCAACGTGTTCAAGCAGTTCCCCCGCCAGCGATGGATCGTGAACTCCGGCTCGCGATGAATCCCGCGTTTTTTGTTTCGCAGATTCAATCAACGGATTAAGAATTCTCCTGGGGACGGGTAAGGAACCACCATGAATACTCTCCACCGTCATCTGCACGGATTCATCATCCGATCCGACTGAAAATACGATGGTCAAACCGAGAATCGCACGCAGGCCACCCTTTTGATAATGAACACCAAATTGTATCCGATCCTCTGTAAAACGGATGGCCGGTAAGGTTAACAACCCCGAACCGTCAACCGAAAATCCGGACGCAAACTCCGGCACCATCCCCAACCATTCATTCAAACGGTTTTCATTGAGTATCAGATCAAAGGGATCTCCTTTGACCATTCGATCCCCGATGGAGTCAATAAAGTTCGTCGCATCTCTGCGAGCCTGCTTTTGTGCAATCGGATCCAAATGAACCGGTTGATACCAGTCGGGTTTATGTTGAAACATAAACCACAACACCGCACCACCGACCACCGTTGCGACCAACAAGAAGACACCTGCCCGTCGCATCACGACTGGATTCAGAAATTTATTTCTATCTACTGTCAAAAACAGTCACCCATTCTACAGGTGTGCTCTCTGGTCATAAACGATATTCCCAGCAACACCCTGTAATCAACATTTCATCCAAAAAAACAATAATCTCTGCCATATAGTTATCACACCCCAGTAGTGACTATCCCCCACCGTACACCATCGTCATGATTATCGCACTATAGGGCTGATCGTCACCCGATAAAGTTTCATACGGACGGACTTACATTCCCAACACAAGAAAAAAGTCAAATCAGGTTGACGGCTACACCCTCCCCCTGCCTAGAATAGCCATATAGGAGGGAATGCCGTGGCTACACAATACTCAGGACAATCGAACCATCCAGAACTGGATTTTACTGAATCAACGGCAAGCTCGCAAATGCTAAGCAACAAGGCGATCTTTCGTCGATTGATTGGCGAGGAAATCCGAAACGGGAGACTCTCCACACACCGAAGAAAACGCATCGTTCAATACGCCGCGCATCTGGGTTTATCCGCAGTGGAAATGGGAGAAATGATTGAACAGTGTAGTCAGGACTGCTTCGGCGAATCGCATCCACAAAACCTTCAACCCGAATTACAGATGATGGAAAGCTCTGAACAACCATCCCATACTGCCATCGCCATGTGCCTGGCAGGGTTGATATGCATTCTAGCTGGAATGGCCTACATCGCTTCTAATTTATAATGGGGTACGCACCGGGCAGGATGAGCCTTAACTTTTGCATCAGACCCATTTAGTTTGAAGATTATTTTGTGTCTTTGCTGTGTGTGAGTTCGTACTTGGCGACACGATGCACCAGACGCTTTTGAGCACCGACAAGGTCTTTGCATAACAATTCGATCCGACGATTCATATCTCGTCGTTCCCGAATCACTCGTCGTACCATATCACGCATTCGGCTGTACTTGACCGTGTGCTGACGTCGCATTTCATGACCGGTCAACATGCCCTCCGCCACTTCCAATAATTCGGAGACCGGAAAAGGTTTGACAAACACATCTCGAACGCCCACCCGCATGGCCTGGATCGCTTCTTCGCTGCTCGGTTCTTCACCCAATAAAATGATCGGCCTGTTGCCCAACGACAATAGCTTTTCCGCCAATTCGATGCCAGTGGAATCTTCCAGTTCCATTTCTGCAATGACCAGATCGTGCGGTGTAATCAGATCAACATCCAGGCAGGATTCGGCATCCGCGACGCACGTCACATGCGCATCAAACTTTCTCGCCAGTGAGGCGACAAGAATTTCAAGCACTTGGGGGTCCGGCTCCACCACCAGAATTTTTTGTGATCGTTCTGCCATATCCTCATCTATCTCTTTGATCGATTACGTGTCGTATTGGTTACACCGCTCCACGCGAGTCGATTTCTCGTTCCTCTTGATGGATCGACGCACACAAACATTCCTAACGACTGCATATATACGTTTATTTTTCCTCGAACAGGCATCACCCTGTCCGAGCGGGATTGGGTTTCGTGGATACGTAAGCCGGTGTCAATCTACCGGTTGATGCGGTGCACGACTCGGGAGCTCGATCGTAACCGTCGTGCCCTCGTTTTCCACCGATTCAAGCCATAACCGTCCGCCGTTAATATCTGCAAGACGATAGGCCCGTGACAATCCTAAACCCCGCCCGCGTCCCGCGGAACGGTTTGAGAAAAATGGATCGACGGCATGTTCCAAAACGTAGGGACTCATGCCCGCTCCATTGTCCTCTATGACAATCCGGACTGTCTCATCGGAAAGCTGAGAAGGTGAGTTGATCTTTACATGACCTGCAGATGACTCAATCGCCTCCATCGCGTTGGACACCAGAGCCTGTATGATTTCTCGAAACTGGTTGGGATCGGCAAACACACTTAGATTTTTATCTGCCAGGGAAATCGAATAGGGTTCCTGCCCGACCACACATCCCTCTCCCCAGTGCTGGCAGAGGGTTTCAAGGACATCGTTCAATCGAATCCTTTTACTTTTCGGAGGCTCGGGTTTGGCAAAATTCATCAAATCGTTCACGATCTGCGACGCTTTGGTCGCCTGATCTACGATGATATTCAAGCTGTTTTTCATAACAGAATTTTCACAATCTTGTTGCGCAATTTGTGCCCGTCCGGATATGACCGATAACGGATTGTTGATTTCATGGGCCGCACCAGCCGCCATCTCCGCGATCATCCCAATCGAACGGGTTCTCAACAGTTCCTTTTGAGCCGATCGAAGTCGTCGATTAAGCTGAAGCAAATCTTCACTCATCCGCTCTGCATCGACGCGAGACTTCACCGATTGAACCGCCAATCCGATCGACATGGATAACGATTCGCATTCCGCCGTAGCCGATCGATAGAGATGCAGATCAGCTTCGTGGGCCTTAAAGAGTATGGAACCCTTCAACCCATCACTGCAATGAATAGGGATCATCCACAAAGGCAACGAATGCGATTGGGGCATACATTTTGACCATAATCCCTCGAAATCGGTGGTCGCCGGAACGATCTTACAGGAAGGATCGGCCTCGATATTCTGCAACCCGTGTTTGAATTCGTCCGACTCGCTCATGTCGACCACTGCCACGGTATAATCATCGTTGCTCGATCCAGCCATACCCGCATGAATGCAGCCATACGATGTTTCGCTGACAAAAATCATGGCTTCCGTCGCACTGAATAGATCCCGTACACAATGGGCGCCGACCCTGCAGATATCAACGATTCGATCATCTTTGGATAATTGTTTCGTAAACCGTTGCATTGTATCAAAAAAAGTGGAACGAATACTAAGTGATCGATTCTTATCACCCAGTTGCGTATTGATCTGACTCAGTTTCTGATTGGCGAGGAGTAACGCTTCACTGTCAATAAATTTTTCCTCTGGAGCAGCGATGCCCAGCAGATTTTGGAGCGGCTCCATTTTCACGGGCAACTGTTCCAACACGGCTGACAAATCGTCCTGGCTGAGTCCCACACCCGAGGCCAATTCCACGACTTCAGTCACATAACTGTAGCCGGAATAACCAATGTTCTGCTGTCGAACGAGATTGTCCGCCAGGTGTACGAGACGAATCATGGCCGCGTTGGAAACGCAGGCAGGCAGTGCATCCGGGCTTTGATGATGTAACCACGCACATTCAATGATCGTCTGAGGCAAAGACCATCGCGCGAGCAATCGCTTACCCGCGGTCGTATGATCCAGACCAAACAGTTCTTGCTCCGCATCGCAGATGCAAACATGAAATTTTTCAACGCGATCAAAAACACGACCATAACTTTTGGGTAAGCATGTATTCAGTGCTATTTTTCCCACATCGTGAAGCAGGCCGCAAAGAAATGCATCCCCCTGATTCTCAATATTTTTCATCCGTTCACAAATCAGTTCCGCAGCACAGGCCACGGCGATATTGTGTAACCATATTCCCTTGAGAATATCGATAGCCTGTTTGTTCGCGTTGGGCTGGGAAAACGCCTGGTGAACCTGCACGGCCAACACCATGTTGCGCACCGCCGTAAAGCCCATCAGCTTTACGGCCTTGGCAACCGTTAACTCCTTGGAGTCAATTCCCAAATCCGCCCGACGCGCCATTCCCAAGACAGTACTCGTAATCGAGGCGTCTGCTTCAATGATTTCAATGACGTCCTGGGCGGAAGATTCGCTGGAACAGGTGGCGGATAATAATTTTGCGGCTACCGCAGGCAGGGTAGGAAGACGGTCGAGCTGATTCAAGATCAACTCCACACGCTCACGAGAATGCAGCTCTGGCGTAGCTTGTTGGCGGGTCGCGACCGTCATGGTTGTCACTCAAAGAAACGTGTGCAGGGGTATCCTGTTACGCCACGTTAACCAGTTCAGAAATTCGCCCAATGACGGAGTTGATATCGAAAGGCTTGCGGATGAACTCGTTCGCACCAGAGGACAAAAGCTCGTTCACCTCATCAGGATCCGCCACACCACTAATAATAATAATTTTCATATGATCGTAATTTGTATTGCTGCGTATCGTACGACAAACCACGTTGCCATTAATGTCTGGAAGCTTAAAGTCCAGCAGCATGACATCGGGCTTAAATTGTTCAGTCATGATGCCGGCGTCATAACCCGTAGATGCCGTCTTTACTTCGAATCGCCCATCACGTTCCAATAACTCGGTAAACATTTCGATGATGGCTTCGTCGTCATCGACCACGAGGATGCGCTTTTTACCGCTCTCCAGGTGATCCAGCGGAATGCCGTTGGTTTTCATAAAGGTCAACAACGCATCACGAGGAATTCTACGAAAACGCGATCCGGGAACACGAAACCCGGTCAATCTTCCGCTGTCAAAACAGCGAATGACTGTCTGTTGAGAGACTTTACATATATCCGCAACTTCACCTGTCGTGAAAACTGACTTGTTTCTAAAATCCGCCATGATTCGCCCTTTCACCTGCACTCCTTGCAAGTCTCAATCTATGCATCTTGTCCATGTTTCCCATGTACCCTATACCTTACATACCGCACAGTTCCTCGTCAACAAAAAAACTTAAAATAGTTACTGCAATTTTTAGTCACATGTGGATTTGATGATGAATATAGCTGTTATTAAGGGACTTTGGTGTTAATTTAGACTTGTGTTATCCGGCCTTTTTACCTGTCAGGTAAATCCACAACACCGTGATATCGGACGGGTTGATACCACTCATACGAGATGCCTGGCCAAGTGTACCCGGTGAAACCTTGATCAAATTTTCACGCGCTTCTATTCGCAATTCTCGCATTGAGGAATAATCCAACCCGGGGGGAATCGACATGGATTCCAGCCGCTTGAACCGATCAATCTGACGTGCCTGGCGATCTATGTAGCCACTGTACCTGGCTTCGATTAAAACCTGATCTAAAACATCAACACAAAATATGCGATCGTCAAAACGGCCAACCACATCCGCCAAGGTTTGTGCATCCGATTCAGGACGGCGAAGCCAGACCTGCAATGGCACACCCTGAACACTGCCCCACTGACAACGTCGATGAATTTCCTTCATCGCATCCATTTTGTTCTGGTATCTCTGCCAACGGTTTGGGTCGACCAAACCCAGCGTCTGTGCCAGAGGCGTAAGTCGTTGATCCGCGTTGTCACTTCGTAAGCGCAAGCGATATTCCGCGCGCGAGGTGAACATGCGATAGGGTTCGGTAGGCGGCTTGGTAATCAAATCGTCAATCATCACACCAATGTACGCTTGGTCTCTGCCCAGCGTAAAGGGCGTGGCGTTTGTATCGGTAATTTTTCTTACCGCGTTGATGCCAGCCATCAAACCCTGCGCCGCCGCTTCTTCGTAGCCGCTGGTTCCGTTGATTTGACCCGCTAAAAACAAACCCGCCACCGCCTTGGTTTCCAATGACATTTTCGTTTGATAGGTCGGTACAAAATCGTACTCCACGGCATACCCATGTTGTAAGATGACAGCGTTCTCCAGCCCCGTGACTTCCTTAATAAAACGGTCCTGAACATCTTTAGGTAATGAGGTGCTGATGCCGTTGCAGTAAACGCGTTCGTTCTCATACCCTTCGGGTTCAAGGAAAATTTGATGTCGCGGCTTATCCGAGAAACGCACCACCTTGTCTTCGATGCTCGGACAATATCGCGGTCCGGTGGATTCGATCTGACCGCTGTACATCGGCGCTCGATGTAAATTATCCGTGATGAATTCGTGAACGCGCGAGTTGGTCCAGGTGATCCAGCAGCAAATTAGTTTCTGCGTAATCACGTCCGTCATGTTGGAAAACGGTGTGGGGATTTCATCGCCGGGCTGAATCTCGCACTGATCGTAATCAATAGAATCCCGATGAATGCGAGGCGGCGTACCAGTTTTCAGTCTGCCCAGTTCCAACCCCATTTCTTTTAGTGACCGACTCAAACCTGTCGCACTGGATTCGCCGACACGACCCCCTTCGTTTTTTTCCTCACCGCAATGCATTAAGCCGCGCAGAAATGTTCCCGTGGTAATAATGATCGCGTCGGTTGAATAGCAGCGGCCATCTTTCAGCGTTAAACCGATGATACGTTTTTTGATTTCGGGATTCTTATCGTCAGAAACATCACGCGTAAGTATGTCTTCAACATGTCCTTCGATGATGTCGAGGTTGTTCGCCTCTTGCAACAATTCCTGAATCGCCTGGGGATAGAGATCACGATCACATTGTACACGCGGCGCCCAGACCGCGGGCCCTTTCGATCGATTGAGCATACGAAATTGAATACCCGCTCGATCGGTCGCCAGTCCCATCAAACCACCCAACGCGTCAATCTCACGCACCATCTGCCCCTTACCCAGTCCGCCGATCGCAGGATTGCAGGACATTCGGGCGATTGCGTCGAACTCGGTAGTGATCATGGCTGTGTTTGCGCCGAGTTTGGACGCTGACCAGGCCGCCTCCACACCGGCATGACCGCCGCCGACTATAATGATGTCGTACTTTTTCTGCTTCAAAACGCTTTCTCTATCAGCTACGCACCGACCTGTTCAATCTGTGAATTTCTACCCGATAAGGCTATTTTGACTGATTTTCTACTTACTTGCAACGCTGCAGATCATAACTCCCCTCCTTACTAAGGAGGGGTTGGGGGAGGTTTTCGTTTATAATCGAATTACCCCCCTCAATCCCCCCTTATAAAGGGGGGAAGTTAAAGGACAATCTTTCTCGATAAAACACAATAACGATCATATCGATATCTACAGACTATCTCTCACGCCCACTACTCGGCGGCCTCGATTTCGATTACCCTTTCAGACGTGAAAGATTCCGGAGGCGAATCGCTCGACTCCGAGCGCCAATTGGCGAGTATCCAGTGGAAGGAGATATTTTATCATGCCGGCAGAACCAACACTACACGGTCTAAAAAGTGAACAGGTATACGTTATATTTCAGGCGTTGTTAGCAGGAAAATCGCACCCGCTGTATGAACCCGCCAACAAGATGGCGAAGCAGTATTGCGATAAATACGAAGAAGCAATTTTGAGGCCTTCCATGGCGGGATCGACCAAACGCATGTCGGCGGCTTAGTCGCGAACATTTTGTTCATTACGCTGGCCACATAATGTTTTTTCAGCCGACACTACAGAAGATACATCCCGTTCGGGTTCATGTAATTTGGCGTTTCCTTGTAAAAATCTACGCAAGAGCGATACAGCCTAACCGTGCGTATACAACTTCTACATCTCAGCGGCCCGTATCGTGGCCGAACGATTACCTACGACAAAGATAAAATTCTTATCGGGACCGGCGCGGGCGCGGACATTCATTTCCCCGAAGGATTCAATGTCGTTGAAAAACACGCGGAGTTGTCATTCATTGAGGAGGGATGTGCGTTTTATCTCAAATCCATCGACGGCGATGTCTTTGTCAACCGTCAGCAGATCACGGAAATCATTTTAGCGCCAGAAGATTTGATCGAGTTTGGCGTGGATGGTCCCAAAGCCCGGTTTCGCATTCGCGAGGGTGACAACCCCCTGTGTAAACCCATACGCCAGATGATGCGCGACGCCCGTGAGGTGCATCGCGTTAGCGGAATCAAAGCATCCACCCGTCTTGTCCATCAGGACATGATCGCCGATGCCGACTGGAAACGAAGAATCAG
Source organism: uncultured bacterium (assembly GCA_965364865.1). GTDB lineage: Bacteria > Planctomycetota > Phycisphaerae > UBA1845 > UBA1845 > CBDTZI01. The sequence continues at coordinate 8,221 of CBDTZI010000033.1, forward strand.
CATTCCCATCTTCGCGACGCTGGTAGCTTTAGTCGCGGCGTATGCGGGTGTTTCCATCGGGAGTTCACGCACCGCCAGGCAGCACGATATTCTACGTCAGCAGCAAGCGGAGGATTATCAAAATTCATTAACAAAAATTCAGGCTGAAATGGAGACGTTTCGTAGAGAACACGCGGGTAAGGTATCGCGTGAGGAAGTGGACCAGTTAAAATCGGATCTTCAACGCCGATCGAAAGTCGTGGACGCACTCGTCGCAAGAAACGCAGCGCTGAAAAAAGTTCTCGAGGTGTACAGTCGAGGCGTGTGTCTGATTTACGGCGTCTATACATTCAAGGCAATGCAGGACAACGAATGGGTATCGGTCGTCGGGCCTTACGGAGAGCCTCTTGAGCTGGAATACATGGGTTCGGGATTTCTGGCGGACAACAATGGGTATGTCGTCACGAATCGACACGTCGCGCAGCCCTGGTGGAACAATGAAACGGTCGAACCACTCATCGTCCAGGGCATGAAGCCCGAATTTCTTAAACTGGTTGCCGTGTTTCCGGGGCAGACACCTGTATCGATCGACCCTGCCACGATTCGATTAAGCGACGACGTAGACGTAGCGGTGTTTCACGCAGAGGTGCAAGACGTGCCCGTCTTACCGATTTTTTCCGGCTCCATTGCGACCGTGCGCGGCGAGCGTGTGATTCTGTTGGGGTATCCCACTGGCCTTAACGCCATGTTAGCCCGGGCGGAAACAGACTTGGTCGAAGAAGTGTTATCGACCGCTACGGATACGGCTTCGTTAATTGCCGAGCTTTCCAGACGCGGCGTGGTCTCCCCCGTCATCACCAATGGCGTGTTGAACGAAGTGTTACCCCGGCGGCTGGTCTACGATGCGGAAACCACCTCCGGTGGATCGGGTGGCCCGGTGTTCGGCCCGGACGGCACGGTCATCGGCGTCAACTTCGCCATCACCCGCGACTTCGACGGCTCCAATTTTGGTGTACCGATTTCGTTTGCGGTAAAATTATTGTCGATGCCAAAGCCGTAACGGGTGCCACTGGGTGCTTGTCAGCTAGTGCGAATGTAGCGCCGGGGTTTATCCCCGGCGAATCGGGTGCCACGTTATGTGGGTGCCACGGTCAAGCTTAGCTTGTCCGTGTTGGGTGGCACGGGCAAACTTGTTTGCCCGTGGAATGCTCATTAGACATACAAACTTCGTTTTGTGTCGCCCCTGAAGGGGCTGTTATCTTTAGGCCGGAATGCCAAACCCATGGCTCGCGCCATGGGCTGATTAAAGCGTTTCGTCCCCTGCGGGGACTGTATTTGCCACTTTGCTATTTGTAAATTTTTTCAACAGCGTCTTTTCAAACACGCAAATACCCCCACCGCAAGAAGAGTTAGCGTAGCTGGTTCGGGAACAACCGAAGTGATACTGCCTGAAATATTGACTCCGAGTGGTTGAGAAGAGATTATGAACCTCGCAGATTCTAGTTGGTCAAAGCCAGGAGGATATAAAGGGAGTGAATCGTTTGAAAGCATCGTACTGTCTGTATCTGAAAGTGATATTCCAAATCCTAAAATCACTCCAGCTATGTTGACATCCCCCCCTCCACTAATGGTATCTATCATAGACCAAGGTGAGTTCATAAAGTCACTGTCAATTCCAATGCTGCCAAATGTACCTGACTCACTTGCAAAGGGAATATCCCCAATAAATCCAGATATTGCCAAAATAGAGTCAAGGTACAAACCAGAAGCTTTATCAGATGGATTGCTATCCGGCGTTGTGGATTCAAACGTAAACTGACCGGATATGGGTGTACCAAACGTAACGCCACCCCCAAGTAAATTGTTTACATCAAGTACCGTGGTATCCACTACGCCCTCAAATTCCCAAATCACCGGAAACGCATTAGCCGGAGTGACGCACCAACCAGACGTTCCATAACAAATCGCCAAAATCACTGCCAAATTTGTCTTCATGCCTGTAACTCCATACCTATCAATAATCCCTCACCCTTATCAACACCAAAATTGGCCCGGCGACGGAAGAATTATTGAAAATATTAAGAAAAATTTAAAAAATTTGATGATTGATATGCGACGAGAGCGTTTCACGCCGTTTGTGGGGTCAGGCGCCATATTTCATGTAATCGGCTTCACGCAAGCGACTTCACGCAAACGTGGGTATGCTTTCTCGTACAATGTCCTTAACAAATTGCATCCCCAGGCTATACATCCGCATCTATGCCTCCTGTTAGGATCAGCAGCCCGTCCCGTTGGGACGGCATGAGAATAGCCCAGCGATTTATCGCTGGGATTGCGACATGGCACAATACTAAGAGTTCCGTAGGGACGAATGAAAATAAATCTTTTCAGCCGTCCCTACGGGACTTTTCAGATTGAAAGCAACATTGACCCAGCCATAAATGGCTGGGCTAATTTCGTAGCGCCCCGCCGGGGCGATTCAGGCGGTCAAAAATAATTCGCAAAAGTAACAGGAATACGATTTGTGGATATGTGCTTACGATACGAAAGGGTGTTTCTGCGTTTTTGGCATCGCATGGCTTGCAAAAAACAGAAGTCTACCGTTTCCTCATTGTTCTCAGCCGTACGATACGACGCCGGTCGGTATTCATTATATCCTATGTATAAAACACTTTATGTAAACAGCCGACGGCGGGCTGCGAAGCTATGAACGTCATTGGCTTGACAGCCATACGATCGCGGCGATGACGCTCGCACCAGCCAACACGGCAAGCGCTATCTTAATCCAACTGTATGGGCGATCGCCCTGGACCTCGCCTGTGCCGGCGTTGACCACAACCTGATAGAGCTTCTTGCGAAACCGATAGCCCATCATCCAAACCGGCAGCAGGAGATGCTTAAACGTCAGGGCGTTATACGCGGTGTTGATCGAATGGATTCGCTGTGCGTCACCGCCGATTCGGCGACGGATTTCGACTTCAATGGCCGCGTCTATACGCTCCTTGGCGCGGACGAAACCGACATCCAGATCTATGTCATAGGTGCGTGCCAGAAAACCCGCAAGCAACTCCTTGTTGAACGGTACACACTTCGCCAGAGGCCACGGCTCGAGCGCTTCCAGCCGTTCGTCCGGAAGGCCTTTCCCAGCTACGACCAGCACGTCGTCGAAGAATCGCTGAAAACTGCCCGAAGCATGGTACCATCTCGTACGACGAACACGCCTGCGATTCTTACCCGAGCCCACGCTTACATAATAGTGTGTGCCGCGCATCCCTGTATACGCGGTACCCGTCATTGAATCGATCGTCCAATATGGCAAGTACACACCCGAGAAGCGACCCTGCACACCGCGCTTCTTGAAGTCGTTGGGGGCAAACCACCGTGACTGAACCCATTTACGCAAGTTGGTGCGGGCATCATCGCGCGTAATAAGAAAAGACAGCACACCGTCCACGGGAATTCGTTGGCCTGCTTCATGAACATCCTTGAGCAGGAGCGGTGCACCGCAGTAAGCGCAATCGCGGCTCGTCAACGTACCGACAAAACGGATCGTGCCACCACAGGATGCGCAAGTTACCTCTGACAGCCCGGCTTCGTCGCCCTCATCCTCCTTTCGGAGTTGAACCACCCGTTGGACCATTTCGTGAAAATCGTTTTCCGATACGGCGCTGTCGGGCGGGTGCAGTTCCTTAAGGTGTCCGCAATGATCGCATTTTAATGATTGGTCGCCGATGTTGAACGTCAGGTTGGCGCCGCAGCGATCACAGGGAAAGTTGCGGGTTGTGCGTTCAGCGCTACTGTGCTGCGGTTCGCGGCCCACAGCGGAATCGACTTTGTGCAGCGATGTTGGAATTTCATCCGGCATGACGCTCACTTTATACTGGTTTTGTCAGCACTGATTCGCATTGGTTCACCAACACGAGAACAACGCCCTGAGCACGTCGACAAGAGGGTAGTCGTAGCTGGACGATGTGTGTCCCACCTCAGAACCGCTGCGCAAAGACTCTCTGTGAACATCAAGACGCTTCTTGCGTTTTTCGTTCTTGACGTCTCGTTCCTTCGCCTCAGCATCGAGTATTCGACCACCCGCTTTCGCCCACTTGACGATTTGCGCAAGTTCGCCGCCGTCCAACCAGACGCCATGATGACGGCAGCCATCGACGATGACGCCGCTCTGAGCACCGAATATGCGTCGGTTCATCAACGCGCCACATACGGGGCATTTTATGTACTTCACCGGCTTGGGAGTGTCCGCGTACTCTTCAGCAATCATCGTGTGTAACCGCTCGCGGTCGACCTCATGGACATCCTCTACTGAGACGCTCAAGACGTGCTCCAGCTCGCCGGGATCGAAGAAGAGCCCCAGACACCGGTCGCAGCGTTCAATGAAAAAACCGCCGTCAATACCCAGGTCAACGGACTCCATGAGCGTTTCGCATCGTGGGCACGTCCGATCGGACGCCGCAGTCGAGGCGACGCTCCGATGCACCGTGCGCAGGTCGACGTCATTCAATGTTCCGCAATGACCACACTTGACCGACTTGGCCGGGAGCGGGGCCGCGCAGTTTAGGCAATCCATGAATCCGGGTTCCCAGACATTTTGTCTTACTACTCCGCGACCGACGTTGGTGGTGGTGGCGGAGGTGGTGGAGTCGAAGCGTTAATCAGTGCAACCAACTGGGGTACTTGTTCGGCAGGCTGCCAAGCCGGTGCGCCAGGTGTCCACACCATCGTCGATGCTGTGAGCTGACTACGTCCTGCGGCCTCAGCGAGTTGCGCCATCGTGAACGGGCCGTGCGTCTCACCGCCCACGGCAATATGCCAAATACCAACCGGCGGGGGCATCGGTACAGGAGCCGCTGCCGCACCGGGCGCGTTGCTTTGCATCATTCGACCAGCCATAGCGAATCCCAATCCCAATCCCATGCCGTCCGCGGCACCACCGCCGGACGGGTTCTCGGCGGCCGCTGTCATAGCCTGGCCCATTTGATATTGCTGGAATCGATTCATGTCGCCGATGGCGGCCATGCTGGTTCGCGTATCCAGTGCTTTTTCGACCTCCGCCGGTAACGAGATATTGACGATGAGTAATTTCGGTATATCAAGTCCGTATTCATTGTCGATCTTTTCGGCGACGCGCTGTCGCATCTGCTCTGCAAGCTCGGGGTATTTGGCGGCCAGGTCGAGGGCTGCCACCTTCGCGTCTCCGAGCACGTCGGCGAAAGACGAGTTGATCATGGCACGCAACAATTCCGTAATTTCGTCAGCCTCAAAGGAACCATCAGTACCGACGAGTTCCTTAAGCAGCGCAGTCGGCTCGATGGCTTTGAGTGTGTATACTCCGAAGGCGCGCAATCGAATCGGTCCGAAATCGGGATCGCGAAGCATGATCGGATTGGGTGTGCCCCATTTCAGATTAGTGACCTGCGTCGTGTTGAGGAAGTACACCTCGGCTTTGAACGGGCTGTCGAACCCGTGCTTCCAGCCCATAAGGGTGGACAGGATCGGCAGGTTGTCCGTCTTGAGCTCATACGCGCCAGGCTCAAAGACCTCGGTCAGTTGCCCCCGGTGTACGAGCACAGCCATCTGTCCCGGACGAACGATGAGTTGAGCACCATTCTTGATCTGATTGTGGTAGCGCGGGAATCGCCAGACGAGGGTATCGTCGGTGTGGTCGATCCACTCGACGATGTCTACCAGCTCGCCGCGTAGTTTGTCGAAAAAGCCCATGTTGATACTCCCGTCTGCGAGTTACTGATGTATCAGCGAGGCCGAACGACGCAACTCCATTCGTCATCGCACGTCAACTTACGGAAATAATGTAATATAAGCACCCAATACAGTCAATTTCGTGCGCTGGAACAACTGTCCCTTCTATCTATGAAGCCTGACCTATAATAGCTCAGTTTTTGCAATTGATGGCTCAAACGAACGGGCCTCTACCAGTGCACCAAATTCATCAAACTTGAAGTCACCGTAAACACTGTTACCGTCGTAGTCGCTCCAGGTGTCGGAGAGGATGGTGTAGGCTCCGGTTTCCAAAG
>CBDTZI010000034.1:0-14079 GCA_965364865.1 uncultured bacterium
AACTGCGATGGTGTGGTAGATTATTGTGATGTCAGTGTTGTGTCTTGTGCGTTTTTTGGGGGCACCGATTGTTGCGAAACGGATATCCCATGCGGTGCCTGTTGCAATACGGGGGATAGCTTCGGGCACCCGTGCGTTGTGGCGTCGGAACAATTTTGCTTATCGGCGCTCATCTCCGAGGGAGATTATCTAGGCGACGGAACTACTTGCGAGCCTTACCCATGTGACAACACACCGTGTTCGACGGACGCGGAGTGTTTTGACGACAATGCCTGTACTACGGATACGTGTTCATTGGGTGGAATTTGCGAGTATACACCCGTTGAAAACGGCACATCTTGTTCAGATGAATTGTATTGTAACGGAGATGAAACCTGCCAAATAGGTGTCTGTCAGGCTGGCACCCTGCGCAGCTGTGACGACTTGAATCCCTGCACAATCGATGACTGTAATCATTTTGAAAATAGTTGCGTGAATACTCTAGTGGAATGCAATCACGACGGTGTGTGTGACGCACCCTGTGAGAATGCTGATAATTGTCTGGCTGATTGCTCATCCTGTACCGCCATCCGTGACCTATCTGGTGGGTCCACGGCTTATTGTTCCGGTGTACTAAAAACAGTTCGTATCAATCTTAATGTTTCTTCGGGAGCACTGGCTGGTGCGGTTGAGGACACCCCGCCGACGGGTTGGATTCAAATCAGCAATATCAGCAACGGTGGTGCGTACGATGCGGCAAACCACAAAGTGAAGTGGGGACCGTTCTTCGCTCCGTTCCCCACGGAGCTGACATACGACGTACTTCCGCCAGTCGAAGCGGTCGGACTGATGTGTTTTACCGGATCGACGGTCTTCGACAACGATCCCGCCGAGACGATCTGTGGTGATGAATGTGTGGAAGACTCGTGCTGCCCCGATCTGCCCGCCGACGAAACTCAGCCGGTTTGTAGCGGTTGTAATGACAACTGTTCTGCAACGTATGGGGATGGGCGTGTTGAGTTGTGTGAGGTGATTCGTTACGCCTGTGGCTGGAAACGCGGGTGCAACGACGATATTACGGGTGTGACCGGCGGCGCTTATATCTGGATGGTGAGCGAGTGCTTCTGCTGGGATGAGGGTGGAAAGAGCTGGATCCCTGAATCCTGTAGTCCATCGTCTTCAGGATGTTGTGATACTAACGGACAAAGTAATGGCAGTATATCGCTGGCGCCCATGGGAGCGGTAACGGTTTCTTTGGATTCAACCCGGCATCGAGACTATAGTGAAAATAACCGCAGATTCGTCAATCCCAAGTTGCGCGAATCTATAGTTACGGTTTCAATCAATCCACCGTACGGAACTTCAGCGGTCGCTCTGGAGCTTCAAATATCAAAAGGCATGGTGGTGAACGCCGTCAGTGATGGCGGGGCATGGGATCCACTCCATCGTAAGGTCAAGTGGGGACCGTTCTTCTCGGATCAGCCGCAGACCGTAACCGTGACAGTCGGCGGATCTTTACGTCGCGCTCAAGATCAGGGCTTTACAGGAACGATTTCGTACGACGGAAAAAACTATCCCATCAAGCTGGGACAAAATGACCAATAGTGGCTCTGGGGCTGAGCGCGCAATTCAAGATGCTCAGCCCGCGAGATAAAGTACTGAAAGAAGCTCTTGCCATCGGACGATAAGGGGATTATGGAGCCTGGTTACAAGATCATTAACAAATACTTCTCAGCGGTGTTGGTGGTTTTCGTCTTGTTGGGTACAGCTACATCCGTTGTTGCGGATGGTGCAACGCGTGACTTACCCACGTTTTACGAACCCAACGTCTTGATGAATGTTTCGATCGATATCGTCACTCCTGCTGATACCGTGGCTGTGGGGCTTGAGGACATACCGCCATCCGGATGGATAAATGTAACCAATATCAGTGACGGCGGTATTTACGACACTGACAATCAAAAAGTGAAATGGCCACCCTTTTTCGATAACCTCTCTCGTATGGTCAGCTACGATATTACTCCACCCGTCACATCCGTAGGAACACAATGTTTTGGGGGGATTGTCTCATTCGATGGTGGCGAGCAGTCGATCGCGGGCGACGACTGTGTCCCTGCACCCAATACCATTCCCGCCAGTTCCTTACTAAGTCTGATCGTGATGTGTATCTTAGTGTTTATCGCAGCCTCTATACTCCTGCGACGCACTACGCAAGAGGTATAACGTCTGACTTTCGTACCCTCCCCAGGAAAAAGCCAACTCATTCAGAAATCACGATCACAATAGTATTTCGAACTGTAGGACCTTTGATGGGTGACCTGGCATAGTGAACAGGAACATGAAAATGGATCACATGATACTGGTTATGTACTGCTCAGTTGTAATTGATGTTATTGATCATAACGATATTCAAGTCTGATAATTTTTGAATGAAGCGAGACTTTATTGCAGTAGAGACCTATTGGCGTTGTCCCGAAGCCTGGTGTGGGGCAGGGGCTTGAGATTTTGTCAGCCATTCCGCTGCGGCTTGTGGATTGCCTATCGTATCGTATAGATTTGCGAGGCATTTTGCTGTTGATTTCGTTCTTGTATGATTGGTTCCCAGCCCAATGGTGAGAATTTGATACGATTCGAGTAGCGCTTTTTCACCTTCTTTATAGCGGGCCTGACCGACGAAACCTTTTCCCATCTTTTGTAACAAAACCCCCGTAATCCAGTGGTTTGAGGGGAGAGATTTTTCTGCGCTGTTTAGGGCGTGATCCAGAAGATCTACAGCCTCGGAGTATCGATCCCATTTGTTGTACAAATCCGCTAAATTCAATTGCGACACTATCGTATCACGATGATGGTGGCCTAGTTTATTCATGCGGGCCTCAAGCGTTTTTTTATAGAGCTGCTCAGCTTGTTCAAAATGTTTTAATGCTTGATGCAACACAGCAATATTATTTTGTATTTTCAAGGTCAGTTGGTGATCGGTCCCGAGTTTTTCGCGCGCGTTCGTAATCGCCTGCTTGAATAGAGGTTGGGCCTCTTCGTAACGCTGTTGCGATCGGTACAAGACCGCAAGCTCGTTCATCACCGCAATCGTATCGTGATGGGTGTCACCCAAAACACGTTGGCGAGCATCTAATACCCGCACAAACACAGGCTCTGCTTTTTCATCGTGCTCCAATTTGTGATAGAGCGTGGCGAGGTTAAACATGGAGCCGATGGTTTTGGGGTGATCATCACCCAGCCTGCGTTTCTCTAATTCAATCGTGTTCCGATAGAGCGATGCGGCCTCTTCAAATCTACCTTGATTCTGATAAATCACAGCGAGGTTACCCATCGTACCCATGGTTTTGGGGTGGTTTTCGCCCAGAATGCGACGTTGAACTTCAAGCGTATCACAAAACAGGGGCTCCGCTTTGTTGTAGTTACCTTGTTTGGCATAGGTGTACGCAAGATTGTTCACCGCATTTAACGACTGCGGGTGATTACGTCCATGTATGCGGTGGTGTATTTCGATTAATTGAGTGAACAACAGTTCCGCTTCTTCATATTTTTCCACTTTACTGAACAGCAAAGCCAGGTTGTTCGTCATGGAAAGTACCGCATCATGTTCGTCGCCATGCATTTCCCGACATTTTTTTATGGTTGATTGATATAGGGCGCGGGCTTCTTCGTAATGACCCTGGGAGGAATACAAAGATGCAAGATTACCCGTTGTGATCAGTGTATTTTTATGGTCCTCTCCGAATACGCGTCGGTGAATCTGTAATATATCAATATAAAGTTTTTCCGCTTTATCGAACTGTCCCAGGAGTTGATGCATCATCGCCAGATTACTCTGCGCTTTTACAATACTGGGGTGTTCATCTCCCAAAGTGGTTTGCCAACCCGCGATCGCCTCTTCCAGATATTTTTGGGCAAGCGTATAGTTACCCAGATTTTTGTACGTCTTGGCGAGGGTGTGGTTTAAGCGGGCAGCCGCCAGAGGTTGATCCGCCAGGTCGTGGTCGATCATATTGGATATATCATACAAAATATCCGTGAGTAATACATCCTTGCCCTTTTCTTCCGGGCTGGCGGATGACAATATGTTAATCAGTAGATCCGCGACTGCTTTCGATTCAGTGCGCGAGATTTCCACCTCGTGTTCTCGCGCTTCTGCGAGTCGCTGTTGTTCAACGGCCTTAATATATCCATAGCCGGTACCCAACACCCCCAATATCAATGCGAACAAGGCGACCATTGAGCCTGCAAATACACCTTTGTTTCGCTTAGCAAATCGATTCAACTGATATCGAATGCTCGGGGGGCGTGCGCTAATAGGTTCGTGGTTAAGAAAACGTCTGATATCACCCGCAAGATCAGAGACCGATTGATATCGACGATCCTTTTCTTTATCCATGGCTTTGGTGAATATGGTCTCGATGTCACCCTTGAAAGCCTGGTCCATCAATCCCAGTTTTGATGGGTAGGACTGCGTAATCACTCTCATCGCTTCAAGCAACGGAAGATCATTAAGTTGATGAGGCAGCCTGCCACATAAAAGCTCATAGCCCAGCACGCCCAAAGTATAAATATCGCATCGCGTATCCACCTCATCCGGATGACCCGATGCCTGTTCCGGACTCATGTATTGAAGTGTCCCGATAAACTGTCCCGTAACGGTATTGGCTGTTTGAGGTAGAATTTCGTTTACGATTGATCGTGCAATTCCAAAATCCAAAATTTTGGGTTGATCCGTATCCTCAACAATAATATTGCCGGGTTTCAAATCTCGATGGATAATTCCGCGGGTATGCGCGTGTTGTACGGCATCACAAATTCTGGCCAGCAAGGCTAGACGTTGAGGGATCGACAAATTATTTTTGTTGGCATATTCGCACAACGATTTTCCCTGAATCAGTTCCATCGCAAAATAGGGTTGAGGACCGAATCCGGTATCGGTTGTCCCGGCATCCAAAAAACGCGCTACACCGGGATGATCCAACCGCTTGAGGGCATCCGCTTCAAAGAGAAACCGGCGAATCATTTTTTTCGTGGAAACACCGGGTCTTAATATCTTTATAGCTACTTTTTGATTGGTTGAATTGTGTCTCGCCTCAAAAACAATCCCCATGCTTCCGAATCCGATTTCTCGAATCACACGGTATTGCCCAAGCGTGGTTGGTATTTGTAATTGCCAGTTTTTGATATTTGATTCGGTAAGTATGTTTTTCGCATTATCTTTTAGAAGGGAAGTATCTAAAATCTCATGTGGTGTGCCATCGCAGGCGAGTAACGCTTCAACTTGCTGTTGCAAGTCGGCGTTATCCGAACATTCGATGGACAAATAAGTGGATCGCTGTTCCGGCTTCATCCCGCAAGCTCGGTCAAACAATTCTCGTAATCGTTCCTCGTTGCTTGTTACCATCAGGCCTGTTCTTCCAATTTTTGCAGAAGCCAGGCTCGGGCAAAACGCCAATCTTGTTTAACCGTTCCCACGGAGACATCCATGGCTTGTGCCGTTTCTTCGATAGTTAATCCGCCAAAAAATCGTAGTTCCACAACGCTTGAGGCTCGAGGGGAATGGGTTGATAAGCGATGCATCGCATCGTCCAGCGACAGGATATCGACACTGTATTCTTCATCGACATCGTACATTTCATCAAGCGTAATGCGGCACCAACCTCCACCACGTTTGATAGACGCTTTGCGACGTCCATGATCAACCAATAATTCTCTCAGGACGCGAGCGGCTACGGCTAGAAAATGAACTCGATCATTCCACTGATCGGGTTGGTATTGAGTTAATCGTATGTACGCATCATGCACGAGTGCGGTGGGTTGAAGTGTGTGGCCTGGTGATTCATTTTGCATTCGGCGATGCGCGATGTCTCGTAGGCAATCATAAATGGACGGGAACCAGGAATCGACAGCCGATTTCAAAATCTGTCGATCCATGCTTGCCGAAGCATCGATATCGCTGGATGTAAGCTCATCCTGTTTAGACGCAATCATTACCCGACCTCATTCTATAATCATACATGAAAGGAATCTGAATCGATTTATATACGCTATCAGCGAATATTCCAACAAATCACAACAGTTATCATACCTGTAAAACTCCAGAATCACATACATATGACCTTTTATAATAACAACCCGGTGCTCTAGTAAAGTACCTGAATAGGTGAACTTTCAAAAAATTTACGAATTTTTTGTCCAGTACGCACTCTAAATACGCTTATGTGGAGGTGGGTAGACAGAGGGCGCAGGAAGCCTCCAACATAATTAGTGATGGTTCATGTTCGTTAAGCCGTACTCGGAAATAAAGTAGGAGTATATAAAAGCCATTGTCGTTCGAGTGGAATTACAAGATCAAAAAATAATTATAGAGCATGCAAAATGTTATGTGTGTCAAATTTTTCTCCGGAAAGGAATAAACCATGTTAGCTGATCAAATCTCCCTTAAGTGTGTGCGAATGAAAACGCGATTGAATCGACTCATTGTGATGGCTGCACTATTCTCAATTGGCGGCACACAATCGTTATTGGCAGGAACGTCTATTCCCGATCCTGACCCTGTCTTCCCCATAGCTTATTGTTATGGTTCGGGAACCTGTTGCCAGAGCTCATCATCCCCAGCCGCGATTGCTTGTTGTACCCCAGACCAACCAGAAAGCCTGGCTGGGGAAGGTGGCTCAACCACTCCTTCGACGACGTCGCTTTCTTGCACATCGCAAGGGAACTACTCAACGTGTTCCGGATTGCGCACTTGCTGCTTCACGGATGGAACATCGATTGATGCTGATGGGCGATGTTGTGATGATCTGGGCGGTGTAGCCGGGCCTCTGGGAACATCGTGTGAAATACAGGCGTGTTGTACAGATTCTGACTTAGTGCCCTGTGTTGATGCCTACCCGTGGCAATGTTCGGGCGGTGTTTTTGCAGGTACGGGAACATCTTGTGCCACAGATGAAGATATATGTACCAATGCCATTGCATGTTGCAAACCCGAACATGACCCACCTATGGATGGGGATGAATTTGTACCCTGGTGTGACAACCATCTCGTTTACAATTGTGTATATGCCTTTAATGGTACGTTACTGAGTTTTGACGATTGTAATTCTCCTCCTTGTACCTGTATTGGACTGGCAAATTATGATTCAGATTTCGATGGCATCAAAGATAACGATCTTGATGGGGATGATGTCATCGATGATTGCGATAATTGTGCGGATGAAAACGAATTACATTCATGTGCAGGCGTGGCATGTAGTAATGTATATCAAGAAGATACGGATATGTGTGTTGGCGGCCCATACGATGGGTATGGACCTTGCCCAAGTTTATGCGAAGCATTCGGTGGTGGGCAATGTATTGGAGATGGAATCGGTAACGTCTGTGATAACTGTCCAGGCGCACTCAACAGTGATCAAACGGATACCGATGGTGACGGCCTGGGGGATGCTTGTGATGATTGCCCGAATATTCCTAGCGGACCTATTATCGGCACATGCTTTAATGACAATGATAATGATCCTAGTACTCCACATATAATATGCTTCACGAACACAGATTGTGATACGTCCTCGGGTGCTGGGGATGGATGCTGCATTACCGCAAATCAGGATCTTGATAACGATGGCCAATGCGATTTTCTTGCGGCCAATTGTGATGAAGACTGCATGATGGATATCTTCGAGAATGATTGTGATGGCGACGGAACTCCGGATGATTGCGACAACGATATCGATGACGACGGCGTGGACAATGATTTGGACGCTTGCGATTTTACTCCATCGTATCTACATGAGCACATTATTACCGATAGTACGAGTGCGCTTTACGGAACCGTGCCACACGATATAGACGGAGACTGCGACGTCGATCAAGATGACGTTGACGCGCTGGAACTGTTGAAATCTGACCCAGGTTGTGCCGACGGGCAAGACAAAGCAACTCTTTGGTGTCCTCAGACTCCATAAAACGGTAGATCATTACTAACTTAGAAATTGTGCTTATTGCCTTACTTGGCACCGATTCTCCATACCTTCATTCGGGAGTGAGGATCGGTGCCTTTTGTTATTGTGGCTGAATCAATCACAGGTACAAGGTTGTTCTCGATTTCCGCATTTCACCTCGCTGAAAAACACAATAAATATCTACGGTGGGGTGGTTAGTCGATGCGAGATCATACTGACTTGCACGCCTAATATCGATCCAGTTTTAGAGTGAGTATGCTCTTGATCGACGCTTACCCCTTTTCTGTACCAATCGTAACGAGAAAATCCGGGTCTTCTTCGGTCATAGCTTTTGGCCTTCTCTGGTGTATTCACTGGGGGCCAGGTTTCCCAACGAGCCATGGGGGCGTTGTTCATTGTAATGGTTACGCCAGTTTTCGATCTTCGTCTCCTGCTCGGCTTACCGTTCGATCTCGATTGGTAGATGGTGTATTGGATGTTAATTGTGGTTGACTTTCACTAGACGACCATCAAAAGAGATCGCGTAGGGTCTGTCATTTCATCTACGCCCGCGGTTGAGAACATTGGAAAACTACGTGGGTACTTTACCTGCAGCACATCGGCCTACATTTCATTTTGTATATCCATAAAGCCACTTTATTGGGTGATGGTCTAATTCCTCGCGTGAAAAGTAGATAGTTGTCGTGTGTTGAAAAAAGTTATCGGATGTTGGTTCAGGGCATGGCTGCGGTTGCGATTCAAGATTGTTAACCAATTTTGAGTATTTACGATTTTTTTCGTGACATTCTATCGGACGTCTTGTATGTTATCGGAATAGGTTGAGCAGACTCTATTGTACGGGGAGTGTGCCTGACTACACTTTTATGGGCTGGAGAGGAATAAACCCAAACGACAATCCGGTGAGATATGAGAGGTGCGTACGCATTTTGGGTGTGTGCATACTTTACAGGTCTCCATCTGGAGTTGACCTGTATGATTTCTAACCAAACGGTTAATCCACAAAGAATACTCGGAGTGATCTTATGAGACGAACACTGGAAACATTGGTTCTGTGCGCAACGGCTGCGTTTTGCCAGACGGCTATGGCTCAACGACAAAACACGGCCTTCCTTTTCACGGGAAATGTTGATGCATCTATCAAAAAATCAGCAGATACCTGTGATTTTGAATTTTCACTATGGGATGCTCCGGAAGGTGGTACACGCGTGGGCCGAACGTTGGTCTTCGACGGCTGGGAGGCAAACCAACCAAGGGTACCCATCATCAAAAATAAGTTTGAGGTGAGTCTTGATTTTGGCTTGCCACTCGAAGAAACAGAATATCTCTGGCTGGAGTCGCGGTGTTCTTGTGGGCGTGGTTCTTCATGGATTACCTTGCATGAGCGCGCCGAAGTGAACGAAGAGATGTTCTACGCCCTTGCGAATGAAGAGTTTGATCCTGTAGTTACATTGGATTCAAGGCCGAACCCCCGCCCGATCCAAATCCTTAATCCCGATCTAATCGACAATGTCATAGCCGGTACGCCGGATGGCCATTCTCTTGACGCGGCAGACGGCGATCCGGTGGATGCGGTCTTTGTGGATAACGATGGAAACGTTGGCGTAGGAACATTATCGCCAACCAGCACGCTTGAAGTGGCTGGCGATTTAACGGTTGACGGACCCATTCGTATCGATGGCGACAACAATCCGCTGGAAATTTACGTCAACGGTACGCGGGCGTTGCGATTTGAATATTCCGACGCACTCAGTGAAGCTCCGAACTTCATTGCCGGTCATCCGGAAAACGCTGTTGTCCCTGGAAAAGCCGGTGCAACTATCGGCGGTGGTGGTGGAACTGGAATTGGTAAGAACCAGGTATCGGAAGACTGGGGTACGGTGAGTGGTGGAAAAGGTAACCACGCATTTGGCATGTTAGGTACGGTTGGTGGTGGTGCAGATAACACCGCTACTGGCGAAGGTTCAACCGTTAGCGGCGGCATGGATGGTAATGCTGTTGGTGCTCATAGTATTGTATCCGGTGGGTTGAGTAATGAAGCCACAGGAGATTATAGCTTAACAGGCGGCGGTACAACCAACGCTGCGGGAGGTCGCAGCAGCACGATTGCGGGCGGTGAAAGCAACGTCACGGTTGGTAGTTATGCAACGGTTCCGGGTGGTTTCGGGAACCGAGCTGGTGGCAATTACAGTTTTGCAGCGGGTCGTCGAGCGAAGGCAAATCATCTCGGTTCATTCGTCTGGGGTGACTCGACGGCTGCCGACTTTGCGTCCACCCAGAACAACCAATTTCGGGTTCGTGCCAGCGGAGGAGCTAGTTTTTCTCACAATGTGGGTATTGGTACGACCAACTCGGGAATCGCCTTGACGTTTGCCAACGTATTAGGAAATAAAATTTCCTTATGGGGAGGAGATGGGGCTACGGATCATTATGGGTTCGGAATTCAGAGTAGTACGCTTCAAATGTACGCTCCGACTAGTGCCATGCTCGCTTTTGGTCATGGCCGAAGCGATTCATTTACAGAGCGAATGCGTATCGCTTCAAACGGTTTCATGGGTATAGGAAACCTTAATCCAGGTCACATGCTGCACGTTAAGCCAGCCGCGACAATAAACAACTGGCTTGCACGCTTTCAAAATGGTGCTTCTAATGTTTATCTCGCGCATGGCACCGGTCACGGCGTTCACATCAATACAGGCGGTACCAACAGTTCGGCTCGATACGCGTTACAAGTACGCAACGCAACTCGAGACCACCTTTACGTTCGTGATGATGGTCGCGTCGGTATTGGTACGACCGCACCTGCGTATACGCTCGATGTGCGCGGCGATGCTCGTGCTACCGGCAATATTGTGACGGGCGGTTTGCTCCAAACCGCCAACCAGAACTTCAAAATTCGTCGGGGATCAGTAACCGTAAATTGGGAAGTTACCCCGGGAGCCTTGTGGTACTGGGGTGCTTTTGGATTTGGTACTACCTTCTCAAGCAATCCTCAAGTTTTAGTATCGATTGAGGGGTTGGAAACCGACGGTACATCTCGAATCGTTGCCTTAAGCGTATATGCTGTTACGAAAACTTCCTTTGTTTTTAAAATTAGACACATAGGTGGGGCTACGGTTCCGGCGAATACAATGAAACTCACTTGGATGGCCATCGGTCAATAGTAGACGACCACGATGTCATCGGAGATATACTTGATGAGAAAAATATTGCAAAGTGGCGTCCTTGTAGTCGCAGTACTGCTCGTGCTGCCGTCTTCTACTGTTGGCCAACTGAGACAACAAACGTTTCAACTCGTTCCGGGTTGGAACACTGTTTTTCTTGAGGTGGATGCGATTCTGGAAACCGCAGACGAACTTTTTTCCGGGTTACCCATCGAAAAGGTATTCATGCGCGCACCAGAGCCATTGTCTCAACCCGGTGCGGAATGCAACGGCCCCGAAGATGCGAACTGCGTTGTGTTTGAGGATACGATGTGGCGAACATGGTATCCGCCATCTCCAGCGGCTACGATCGTCAACTCATTAAATCTTATACGCGGTGGTAATGTGTATTTGATCAAGGCGACCGCAAAAACATCGTTGGCAATAATGGGTGTACCCAGCGGTTTTGATCCTCGTTATCGACCGGGTTATAACCTTCGCGGGTTTTACGTCTCCGATGTTCCGGTAGATACACCCACGGTTGAAGAATATCTGCAACCATCCTCTCAGCTTGATTCAGCCAATGTATATCAGTTGCAAGCCAACGGCACTCTTTCGCTGGTTGCAGGAGCTACCCAAATCGCATCTGGTAAAGGGTATTGGGTGGATTCCAACGGCGAGCATGATTACAACGGCTTTGTTAATGTGGACCGCAATACCTTGCGCGGAGTGGATTTTGCCCGCACACAAATCACACACAGTATTTCTTTGCGAAATTTACGGTCATCCAGCACTAATGTTACTATTAACCATTTGATTTCGTTTTCTGCGACTCCGTTTGGTTTTGCACAATACGCAGGCGATGTTCCAGCTCATTGGCTCGACTATGGTGGCGGGGACACCGCGGCTGAAATGTTGCAATGGAATCTGTTGGGTACACGCACGATTCCGGTTCCTGCGTGGAACGCACAAGTGCCTTCTTCAATCCTCGATATTGGCGTTCGTCGAGTTGGATTGGCTGTGGCCACGGTTGATATTGAAGGGCAGGGTTCTTTGTATCAGGGCTTGTTGGAAATTAAAGATGATCACGGTTTTCGCCGTTTGATCGCAATGTCCAACGAAGTTCAAGGCAGCATCACCGCAAACGTAGCGGGTATAGTTTCTAACGATCGTCCTGGTTTATATCTGGGCACCGTACGAATGAATAAAGTCGCATGGATCACCGCCGGAGCGCGGATCTGGACCAATGACAACGCCGTGAATCCCGAATTTGAAGGATTAAAAAAATGTCAGGGCGGCGCAAACGACGGTCAGTTGTGTATCCCCGGCCGTAACCAGTGTACGGGAACACCCGAAGTCGATCTGATGGGCATTGTTTGCGAAGATAATGGACTTACCGTGGTGGAATGTGAGAGCAGTGATGATTGTCCATTGAATGGCGCTTGCGACGGTGGTTTTTGTGCCTGTCCAACCGGATCCACTTGTGACTCGGATTGTATCGGTGGTAGCTGTCGAGGTTTTTGTATCGGTGGCGACAACCCGGATGCCCCTTGTATCGATGCGGTCGAGTGTGCGGGTACGGTGGCTGGCGTGTGTAGCGCTGATTTAGATAAAGTTGCGCTGCGACCGGTCAGATATGAATTTGAATATCCGGTGATCATGCACCTCAGCAGTTCGGGCGATTACAAAATGCTCACCGAGGTTACATTGCTGTCCACCCCCGATCACGATCTCGTTTTACAAACGCCCGATTGTCCGGAACAAGTCTGTGGAGGTTTGGACGGCGCGCTTACGGTGAATGGCGAGCCATTTGCTCGACGCATCAGTACCGCTGCTTATTCTTTTGAACATGATTTATTGTTTGATCCGGGTGGAGGGTTTTCAACCGCGTTGGCGGGTGTCACGACGATCGCACCCAACAATCCGCTTAATCCGTTTCGACATAAATTTCATCCGGATCATGATTGTCTGGATAAATTCGGCAATCCCCTGCAGGGCAACGCATTGGAAAGTGAGTGTTTTCAGGTATCGCGATCGTTTGTTTTTTCGTTTGAACCTGATCCGCCGGATGGCCGAAGCGAGCTGGACTGGGGTGATTCGGTGATCGGCGGCACCTACACCGAACAGGTTGTCGGCTTACACAAAGAAACGATTACCGCTCAGGGTCGATTTGAGCTGCGTCGGATTTCTATCGTGGGTGCGTTGAATACCCCTGTTGATCTGGGAGGTGCACCATGATGAAATCCTATACAAAACTGTTTCGAATTTGTTTGTTGGGCCTATGGGTTACGATGGGTGTTGCACCGTCAACATCCGAGGGCGCCATTACCGTGAGCACAACGGTGCAAGCCTTTATCATCACCAGTAACGCCGACGATAACATTTCCGTCACCTGTAAAGGCGGACACGTGTATGTCAGTGGTGTTGTATATCCCAATAATTGTAACGCGTTTATACAAATCATTGTCAATGGTGGGCCGGGTAACAATACGATCAATATGTCCGCCGTTACGCAGGCTGATTTTACGACTTTGGTGCAAATTAATGCCTATGGCAATAATGGCAACGACGTGATTGTTGGATCCGATATCATTGGTATTAATGAATTATTGTATGGTGGTTCTGATAACGATACGATTTTAGGTGGAAATGGTTCGGATTCTCTTTTTGGCGAAGATGGCGACGACATTCTCAATGGTGAATTGGGTAATGATGTCATGGTCGGTGGTCCGGGGAACGACTTGTATCGTTTCTTAGCCGATGGGGGTGGCGATGACGCTGCTGCCGAGGGATTCGGTGAGGGTAACAATGACCGAATCAGCTTCGCATCAAACGAATCAGGTGAATATATCGTTACTCCTACCTACATAGAACGAGGTACGGATAGACTCACCTTCAATAACAGGGAATGCAATGGCGGTTTTAATGATGGCGCTGAATGTGATACACACGCCGATTGTCGTAGCAACGATCGTGTTGTTCCTGATGACGGACTTTGCCTG
>CBDTZI010000035.1:0-14077 GCA_965364865.1 uncultured bacterium
GCTAGATTGGCTCGTAACAATGTTAGATCGCGGTCGGATGTGTACAGTCGAGAGCTTGAGAGATTAACGATGTTGTTTCAACCGCCGTTGCCGTCAAAATATGCCGTGCTTACGGAAGACGAGTTGGCTCATGCCATCGAAGCGCGTAAGCAATCATTGGGTGAAAAACTCGTCATCCTCGGGCACCATTATCAACAGGACGACGTCATTCAATTCGCTGACTTTACCGGCGACAGTCTTAAACTCTCCCAGCTCGGCTCGAAACAAGAACTTGCGAAGTACATCGTCTTTTGCGGCGTACACTTCATGGCTGAGTCTGCGGATATTCTCACCGACGACGATGTAACGGTGATACTTCCCGACCTGTCGGCTGGGTGCAGCATGGCGGACATGGCTGAGCTGGATCAACTCGAAGACGCGTGGGACTTCATCGTTAAGGATTGCGCCCAAAATCTTGTACCCATCACCTATGTCAACTCAGCGGCATCCATCAAGGCGTTTTGCGGCGGACACGGCGGTGCGTGTTGCACGAGTAGTAACGCGTCACAAATTCTCAAATGGGCGTTCGATCAGGGCGACAAGGTCATCTTTTTACCCGATCAACATCTTGGCCGAAACACCGCTTACGCCATGGGCATCGCGCTGGAGGAAATGGTCGTCTACGATCCGATGTTACCCGACGGCGGCCTTACGGTAGAACAAGTCAAACACGCAAAAGTTTTTCTATGGAAAGGTCATTGCAGCGTGCACGGTTTGTTTACGCCAACGCAGTGTGATGAGATTCGCAGCGCCAATCCCGATATGAAAATTCTGGTTCATCCCGAGTGCAGCTGGGAGGTCTTACAAAAAGCGGACCTGGCGGGTAGTACGGAATACATTATCAAAACCGTACGCGAATCACCGTCGGGTAGCCAGTGGGCGATCGGCACGGAAATTCATCTCATCAATCGATTGGCCAACGATTATCCGGATAAGCATGTTCGATCCCTCGCGAACATTCAGTGCCTATGCACCACGATGTATCGCATCGATTTGAAACACCTGCTCTGGGTGCTGGATGAGCTGGATCAGGGTCGCGTGGTCAATCAGATCAGGGTCGAGACGGAAACCCGCCGGTTGGCGGTCGTCGCCCTTGAGCGGATGTTGGAAAACGTCTCTGCCCTGCCCGTCGCGATCAAATAAGACATCCATCAGTTGAAGCTCTCGATAGATTCGCGAGCGGATTGTGAACCCGACAGATATTCAACCCACGTAGCCATACTGTTATGGCCTATTCCACTCTTTATCCATGCATGCAAATTCCTGTTTTTGATGAGGATTTTCCAAATTTAGATGTATCACAAGCATTGATAGCCGATAACTATTCAGCTGAGTAGTAAACGAATTGCCTACACTTTTTCAACAAATGCGGTATGATGTACGCGGGACGTAACCTGATGATCCAGTCACTATCAAAACCCATTTCCATCGCATCCTTCGCAGCTGTCGTGCCGGATGCTCAAACCGATGTCGCAACAGCGACTTCGCCATGGACAACGATGCCCGGCGGCGTGGTCGACAGCAGCGAAATCGTCCTGTTGGCGATCAAGCCCTCGATGTGGAGGCCGGTGTTCGACTCGGCCGCTTTTTTGGTGACCAGCGTTTTGTTGTCCGTGGCTTTACTCTGGACCGGCAAAACCTTACCTGGGTTGTCGCAGAGCACCTCAACACAAATCATACTCATGTTGGGTGTTATTCGATTGGGCTGGGCGATTGTTGATTGGGTACCACGATGGCACATACTGACAAGTCGACGCATCATTGACGTATCTGGCGTGCGTATACCGTGTATTGAATCGTGCAATTTACTGGATATTCGCAATACTTATTTGAACCGCTCGCCGGGTGAGTCGCTAACTCGTTTGGGAACTATTATTTTCGTCGTTGACCACATCGATTCGCTGCCAAAAACCTGGTGCAACATTGCCAGGCCCGATTTGATCCATGCCAAAATTCGCCGCGCTATCGAAAACGCCATCGATCAACATGGCGTACACCGTTGATCTCTTTCTAAAATTATCTACTCCCCTTTTTGCACTCATGCACCTTGTATCAAAATTATCTCCTAAAACGCTTACCCGCCATCTGGTATCGCCCGGTTCGTGTGATCGAATTAAGATGCTTTAACCCCATTCCTTTCGGGTGTGGAGATTGGTTATATTCCGCGACGATCTTACATAACTTCTCTTCACAGGGTTTATCCGGTTTGGGGCGATCAAACACTCTAGCTTTGTGAGCCAGTGCGGGCATCGCAGACTCATTGTGGCCATAAACGACTTCCCAATCATTGATACTCGGATTGAAAAACGCTATGTGACTTCCTCGAATCACCCCAAATGATTCAACCCCAACGCCGAGAAAATCATTTCGGGTTCCGGGTTCATCACCGATGGTGAAGTAATGAGGCGTGACAAAATTTGAGACAAAAATGCCGTCGATTTCATAAGCGGTTCGCTCCACAGCGTCGCAATTCTCATAGGCATGAAAAACAATATGCCGTGGATCACGCGGATCAGGCCCGGGCACGAAAATATTCACGGTGGGATCGGAAATTAGTTCCAATACTTCATGAGACAAAGTGGTCGTCCAATCCTGAAGGTCCAGCAGAAATACAAACCCGAACGGTAAACCTCGAGCGTTCATATCGTGATAGCCCAACGCCCCACGAATAGTCGGCTCATCCACCAGATAGATCACACTATCAGCCTGGACCGGTTGATCCGGGAAAGTCGTGGGATCCCTCGGATCAAAATCAGCTGCATGTAACCGGAGTATTCGACCACTGCCCCAGATCGGCATGAAATCTTCTACGATCTGACGGTTCACCGCTCTGATCACATTTTGCACCTCTTGATCATTGACATGAGCCGAAAAATTATACATAGCGATACTTGGTAATGACATGATACCCTCCTCAAAATTTTGTACTGGCTAATGATATTTTCCGCAGCGACATCGACCCCCATGGGTATGGGGGTGACTACTTTGAAGATTTTTCTCGAATTCAAACGGAGAAAATTTCTCTATCAGATAGAATCGAACACATTTACAAGATTCGTCCCATTTCATATCAAATAACCATATACCCGGTTCATTATTATTTTTTAACTGATTCAACAACTGCTCTAATTTTTCTTCCAAACTTTTTTTCTGTTTTTGTTGTTCATTCAATTTTGCACTGATTTTCTTTTGGTCATCGGTTAACAGTAACTGTTTTATTTCAGATACATAAGCATTACTAGCAATTTCTGTGTCTAAGTTAGCCGAAAGAGTTATATATTTTTCAATAACACTTAATAAGCCATTATCCGATTCCCCAGTAGATGTTGGTGCCATGGCGGCAAACGAACTCGCTACCGTGCCTATGGCTGTAATATTTTCATTCGTCTTTGAATCCAACGACACGGTTGCCCCACCAAACTGCCACCCATTTGCAAGTGCAAAGGTAGCCGTCATACTACCAAGCCCAGCCGACATTTTAAGGTGCTTTTTGCCCTCTGCAAAATCAGGCAAGTAAATCACCTGGAAAGTATAAGTAGGTTTCTTCTCAATCTTGGCTGGTTCGGGTTTGGGTAATGGAGCTGGCGGGGACTTGGGTATGGATGCGGAATCGCAATTGATATTTATGTTTTTACAATCATCTTTTTGATCTTTCTTTTTAGCCGCTGTTGGTTTTGGTGATTTTGGAACAGCAGGTTGAATTACCGTAACATTTTTGGTCACCAATAAATATGGCTTGGGTAGATAATAGGGAATTCCACCCCCCGGTGATACCGTAAAAGTGGCACACCCTGAAAAAAAAGTAATCATCGCCAATATCAAGGTATAGCCGGCCACAATACCATTAGAACTATGACTTGAAGAGTTTACTGTTGAAATTACATATCGCTTGTCCATAATAGCCTAGCCTTTCAATGAAACCTAAGACATTAAAAAAGAAATGGTGTCTCAATTTTTCAAACGATACATCAATAGGTATGTTAAATGCCCGTAGAATGCAATACTATTAATACAGGATAATGGTTATGTAATTTTAACAGTGCGATATATTATGGCATTAGCCAACTATATACCTACCTAAATTAACATCTAAAACTAACCCGCCCAAAAAGAATTCACCAAAAAGTCATTGTTGGGAATACAATTTGTACAGGTCAGACTCTTGAAACGGCGGAATCTCATTATTGCTGGCCTGACCTCTTCAATTTTCATACGAACCGGGTGATCGGAAATCAACCACCCGGTTCGCATGAATAATGAGTTAGCAACTTCTAATACCACATTTTACGGGTGGCCAACCCCATCTCGACCAGCAACAAAATCTTCTGCCACCAATGATCGGAATCCTAATACAAGGTGAACA
Organism: uncultured bacterium; assembly: GCA_965364865.1. Taxonomy (GTDB): domain Bacteria; phylum Planctomycetota; class Phycisphaerae; order UBA1845; family UBA1845; genus CBDTZI01. The sequence continues at coordinate 4,403 of CBDTZI010000035.1, forward strand.
AATTCTAAACTGCGGAAGAATTCCATGGCTGGCCTGTAAAGCAGCCGCGTTATTCAACCTCTGGGCCGGCTTCATTTGCGGGGGTAGCATCATCGCTATCCTCCTTTCTCCTCTTCCAAGGAACGGTCTTTTCGTTTACCAAATCGAAAAAAAGTCATTATGCAAAAACTCCTTGCTTTTTTTCAAGCACAACAAATTAGCAATCTTTCAATTCACATGAAACGGGTGGTATACCGAATTTCGGTCCACAGCAGAATTTCTTACCAAGACAACATGGCGAACAAATTTCAAACTGAGATAAAACACCCTGCTTCGGCGTAAACGCAGCCGCACTATTTACTCTTTTCGCCGGTTGTGATTGTGGGGGTAGCATCATCGCTATCCTCCTTTCTCCTCTTTCGAGGAAATGGTTTCTTTAGTTTTACCGACTCGGTAAAACAACTCTCCAATATTTATCTTATGGACCATTCACGAACACGACCCACCAGGACAGGAACAATATCACTGACATCCACTGTAAATCGAAAGACTTTTCGAGCGACTTCAAACTGCTTATGGGGTACAAAGAAAATCAATTTCACATCCCAGCAATCCGAGTCAGGCCTACAGATGGGGCTGCGATCCACTTCGATGCTATCTAAATTCATGTCTTCCTTGTGGGCACGTTCAAACACTCTCTCAATGTTAAAGGCATTGGTCGCGGCGTAATTGATGGCACGGTCTTGCGATGTCACGCCCAAATTGCGAACGTCGTGATAGATACGGTCCAGAAATGATCGCACACCCAAAGACTTACTATCGTAATTGTCTCTTTCCTCTTGAGATGCGGTGGGTGGCGGCTGATGACCACAGACCGACTCTACCAAGGCCATCGTAGTCCAACTGAACATTCCGCGGATGTCGGGATAGATGACAGGAACAGATTGCCCCGTTAACAACTTCGCGCTGCCATGAACCACGCCCGGAATCGATACACGTTCTGTAGAATTTTCAAGTACCTGTTCGCGTAAAAATTGTCTTACGCGATCGTAAATCTGCTGCGCATAAGGTCCCCCTGCATGAATGGCATAGATCGGCGTAGTTTCATCATTCAAAGTCCAAATGATCGAATGCGAATCCCACGGATGCTTTTCTAAATACTCCAACAACACTTCTGGATTGTCGATGACACGTTCTTCTCCAAACTCATGCATACAGGACTGAGCCAATGAATCACGACGTGCTTCAGTCCCAAAATCGAAACCGATTTCTCCGATCGTGTACACCAGCACGGGTGCTTTACCCCCCCCGCATGAGCAACCGGAAGCTTGAACATCTTGCGGTTTGACTTCTGATGGTAAAAATGAAGAGCCCTCAATCTCCATAGGGGTTGCCAATTTTTCATGCTTAGGCATTGGCGAATATTCTGACGAGGACGGGGTACCTCCATTTTGATTTATGGAACTTGAAGGCGACAACTCCTCTTTTTGAGCGGATTTGTTCACCTTCTCCTGTTCACAACGACACGCGGACATGCTGACTTCGTCCGTAGACGTGGGTTCCACAGATTGAAAACTATTTTCAATCGGCATAACCTGTTTGGCAACTTCTTGAACAACCATCGTTTCAGACATCTCTCTCACTCCTTTTTTAATGAGGAACATGGTTTTTCTTATGTTTAATCGACCGGCTAAAACTCTACGGCAATCTGGCACAGGCTGCTCCTGACAACTGATCGCAGCGGATAAAATTGCATCTCGGATCACAAAGGGATCCATTCGTTGACCATTTATTTTCTGCATACAAAGCAATAAACCCACGACTCCCGATATGATGGGTGTCGCAACACTGGTACCGGATCGACGAATAAATCCACCCCCACATTTTGCCCCGAGGATATCACTTCCCAAAGCCAAAACCCCTTGCGTACGATATGGTTTACCCCAATTGGTAAAATCAAGCGGGATCCCCTGGCGATTCATCGCACCGACCGCCAGGACCGATGGCATCGCTCCTGGCACATGGAGACAATCACAGCCATCATTACCCGCAGCGGATACGATGAGAATTTTATGGTCGGCACAATAACGAACCGCAGCGACCAAATGAGGATGCGCCGCACCAGGATCAGACAACTGACCGGCACTTACATTAATGATGTGTGCACCGCTGGCCGCCGCCAACATGATCGAACGTGCAAGATCCACCTGTGAACAGTGTGCGATCGACTCATGATTTCGGTCATGAAAAATAGGTACGATTAAACCTCGACAACGAGGCGCTATGCCTTTCAAGCCGCCCTTCAAACCATTGTGCTGACCAAAAATAATGCTTGCGACATGCGTACCATGACTGCATGATGGACCGCGCAGGGATTGGATTTGATTCATCCCAGATAACGGTCGAACCTTAGCGTCCTGAAAGCAGACATGCGAAAGATCAACCGGTCCATCTAGCACTGCGATACAGATGTTCGGATCACCTCGGGTTATATTCCACAAACCGGAAATCCCTGGATGAGGAAATATTGTCTGATTTGATTGATCAGATGGCTGAATTCGTTGCGCACAAAGCATAAGCGTATTCCAGCGTATTACGAACTATATAGAATCACGAGCAGCAGAAATTGATAGGACGCTGCTCACGGCCCAATTGAAGCGTGCGTGTATTATGACAATTGAGAACGAGAAGTGTCAACATTAAAATTGCCACCATATTATGTTTAAGTGCCATATATGATGGCACTCTAACTCATGAATAATTCAGTAAATCGAATAACAAAAACGAATAGTGTTTACATTTGCGACAGATTTGCGCCGTATTGATACAATGGTGGAAGAATGGATACAAAATTAAATAGACGGAGTAGAAATATGAGCAGTGATGCCAGATTTGTTGGCTTTTCAATATTCCGAATTACCCGGAGCCTGTCATGTGGATAAATTGGAAATCGACTCACTGGTCAGTCGAGAGTGCCATCGAACAGAACAGAATCAATGCCTGACTACTGCAAATTTTACTTACTTTCTATTTCGCAGCTGGTTAGATCACTTCTAACGAATGACCATGAGATACTACCACAGTTAGATATTCAATACCGTCCGATTCACACCCCTATCGCTACGCATTCAGATCGGTTTATCTTCCGGGTGCCTCCAATAAATCCACCATTCCTTCTCTGTCCTGGATGTTATTGAAATGGCCACGTCGATCGAAATTCACGGCAAACGTAACCGCATCAGAATAACGGTAAAGGAAACTGAAACCCTCTGGAAATAAATTGTTCTCAATCCTATTGGCAATGTCCGCTCGCGTGGTTTCGTCAAACTGATCTTTATAGTCGAAATCGAAACGGCTTGAACCCTCTCGCCATTTTAAGGGTGCCTCAGCTCGGTCTAAGGCCTCTATCCAATGATTGCAGTCCTTAAGTGTGTCGCGGACCTGACGTCCCCGCTCAGTGTTGTCGAACACTCCGCCAGGATCAAGCGCAGTTTTCATAACAAACACGCTCGCGCCAATAATAACCAAAAGAATAATTGCAATCTTTTTGATTTGATTCTCCCACAAATTGTTTTATTGGAAATTGTACATCCACCTCGCATAGAACGGGAACGCCTACGGAAGTCGGCTTTGTTCAAGCCATGGATCAATATTCAACGGGCAACGACGAAAACACGTCAAACGGATTTGACTTTCAACACTTCAATGTCCGGATAGGTGGAATGTTCCGCCGCCAGTCGCCGAGCCTCGTCCAGGTTATTCGCAAACACTCGAAACTGTTTCACCGCGCCGGGTTTTTTATCGCCGGGACATTTATATTTGTAGTAGATTATATAGGGCTTAAGCATGGATTCAGTCACAACCGTATCTAAACAACCAGTTCATCAAACATCAAGGGCTCCAGATCGCCGCAACGGCCCCACATTATACCGCCTAAATCGGCCTTTTTAGCACTATGACGGGTTCGTCCGTAATGTAGCAACCCGACTGGCTTATGTCGATCCCAGAAAATCTTATACTATCGGACAATGCAAATCAGCATAATTTCCATCCCATAACTGCATAAAAAGGACAAACTCACATCTTTCATTCCCCAACCCATGCTGGTCGATAGATAAATACCGAATCCACTCCCTTTATGGAGGAAAACCCGCAAAACACGTTGGTTGAAGGGGTTTTCAAGCGGTGCTAGAATAGTATGTAAGAGATATAGTAGAACTGCGATTGAGAACTACCATGTACGGTGTATCGTAGAAACTTAATATCTTTAGAATGAAGTATGAGAAAAACAACAAACGCCGCATCATGGTCCTATGGATCGGGTATGACGATAGAAATGATGGCGGATGATAGGAAGCGACGTACTGTTTTTCATTGCCAGCGATCAGGCGTTTATGGGGTAATAAGTTAACCAAGGCAGGAGTAGCCAGATAATGTTTGAACGATTTACGGACCGTGCTCGAAAAGTGATGGCTTTGGCGAATCAGGAAGCCCAACGATTTAATCACGAGTACATTGGAACCGAGCACATTTTACTGGGTTTGGTTAAAGAAGGATCAGGCGTCGGCGCCAACGTCCTGAAAAATCTCGAAGTGGACCTGCGCAAAGTTCGCCTTGAGGTAGAAAAACTCGTCAAGAGTGGCCCTGAAACCGTCACCATGGGCAAGCTGCCTCAAACACCACGTGCGAAGAAGGTCATCGAATATGCAATTGAAGAAGCTCGTAATCTGAACCACAACTATGTAGGTACAGAACATCTGCTACTTGGGTTGTTGCGCGAGCAGGATGGAGTCGCCGCTCAGGTATTAATGAACCTCAGCTTACGACTCGAAGACGTTCGAGAAGAAGTCTTAAACCTTCTCGGAGCTACCGAAGATTCCGAAGAGGTCGGCGCTTCCATTCCCGGTGAATCGAAAAAAGGGAAAAGTAAAACTCCTGCATTAGATTCCTTTGGTCGAGACCTCACCGAAATCGCCAAGCAATCCAAGCTCGATCCGGTCATCGGACGTGCGAAAGAGATCGAACGAATCATTCAAATTTTATGTCGTCGTCAGAAGAACAACCCCGTGTTGCTCGGTGAAGCGGGCGTGGGTAAAACAGCCATCGTCGAAGGGCTCGCCCAGAAAATCATCTGCGGCGACATTCCGGAACTCTTAGCCGACAGACGCATTGTCGTGTTGGACCTTGCGATGATGGTCGCGGGGACCAAGTATCGCGGTCAATTTGAAGAACGAATCAAGGCGGTTATGAACGAAGTTCGTCGCGCTGGAAACGTCATCCTCTTTATCGATGAGCTGCACACACTGGTCGGAGCGGGTGGTGCGGAAGGCGCAATCGACGCATCCAACGTGTTGAAACCAGCCTTGAGTCGTGGTGAAATCCAGTGTATCGGAGCCACCACGCTCGATGAATATAGAAAATACATCGAAAAAGACACCGCCCTGGAACGAAGATTCCAGCAGGTGATCGTGGAACCCCCCACCAACAAAGAAACGCTGCTCATTCTTAAAGGTCTTCGCGATCGATACGAAGCGCACCATCGTGTTCGCATTACCGATGCGGCGTTGGAGCAGGCTGTGGATCTTTCCGCACGCTACATCGCCCGCGTTCAACCGGATAAATCCATCGATGTGATGGACGAAGCGGGAGCCCGCGTACGATTAAAAACCATGACCAAACCACCAGATCTTACCGACCTGGAAAGCGAACTGGATCAATTGGCTGGCGAAAAGGATGAGGCTGTCAAAAACGCAGACTACGAACGAGCTGCTCAGGTTCGCGATCAGATCGATACCATTAAGAATAAAAAGAAAACGCTGCAAAAAGAGTGGCGCGATCGCAACAAGGAAATCGACGGGGTTGTCGATGAAGAAGTCGTGTGTGAAGTCGTGAGTTCCATGACCGGTATCCCGCTAACCAAAATGGGTAAAGATGAAACGGAAAAACTGTTAGGTCTAGAGGACGAACTCCACAAGAGCATCATCAGCCAGCACGAAGCCGTTAGCGCCGTGGGTCGTGCGGTTCGCCGCAGTCGAAGCGGCCTCAAAGACCCCAATCGCCCGATGGGAACCTTTATCTTTGTCGGACCCTCTGGCGTGGGAAAAACATATCTGGCCAAGTGTTTGTCGAAGTTTTTATTCGGCGACGCCGACTCTCTGTTTGTGCTCGACATGTCTGAGTACATGGAAAAACACAATGTATCCAGACTCATCGGCGCACCTCCGGGCTACGTCGGCTATGAAGAAGGTGGCCAGCTGACCGAGCGCATCCGACGTCGACCCTATTCGGTGATCTTGTTGGATGAAATCGAAAAAGCGCACCCGGATGTGTTTAACATGCTGTTGCAAATCATGGAGGAAGGCCGACTGACGGACTCTTTCGGTCGCCATGTGGACTTCAAAAACGTGATTCTGATCATGACTAGTAATGTCGGCGCTCATCGCATTACGCATCAGGATGAGTTCGGCTTTGGTAAACGCGACGAAGAAGTCAATTACTCCAAGATGAAGGAAACACTCAAGACCGAGTTGGAAGGTCACTTCCGACCTGAGTTTATCAACCGTCTTGATGAGATTATCGTTTTCCGCAAATTACACCACGACGATATGATCAAAATCATCGATCTCGAACTGGAAAAACTCGCGACTCGAATGAGTGAAAAAGGGATCGAAATGGTCGTAGAGAAGGATGCGAAGGATTACCTCATCGAAAATGGTACGGATGAAAAATTCGGTGCCCGACCGTTACGTCGCGCGATTGAGCATCATCTGGAAGATCCACTATCCGAAGCGATGCTTCGTGGCGATTTCGAAGGAAAAAACAAGGTCGTCATCACGGTTAAGCAAGCCAAGAAAGACGACGACGATCCAACTCTCAAACTGACGGGTGAATACGTCGAACGAAAAGAGGAAGAGGAAAAACCCGAAGCCGTCGGTGCCCATTCCGAAGAAACGTAATCGTATCGAGTTCAAAACGTATCTCAATAAACGCATCAAGGCCCCTGAAATTCTCAGGGGCCTTTTTTTATGGCTGACGTATTTTAATCCCGAATCGAAATTGCTTGAGATGTTATTCAAAATAGGACTGGATCGTTTTCACATCCAGTGGCAAGGGTTCGTTGCCGTCCTCGTTTTTTCGTAATGCCCGAATTCCCGCCACCGCTGCCCGTGCACCTGCCAGCGTGGTAATCAGAGGGATTTTTCGAATCGTGGCAGCCGCCCGCCATCGACCCTCCGCCGTAACCGAACCGGTACGAATCGGCGTATTGATGAGTAAATCCAGCGTGCCATCCAAAATCAAATCTTTCAGAAACGGTGCATCCAGAGAATCGGATGACTTGGAAACCAACTTGGACGGGATTTGCGCCTGCTCCAAAACTTTTTGCGTGCCTATCGTTGAATAAATCGTAAAACCCAAATCGTAAAGCTCACGCGCAATCGAAACCGCTCGCTGTTTATCCAGATCGTTTACACTCACCAACACATTCCCGCTTATCGGTAGTGACAGACCTGTCGCCATGGCTGATTTGGCATACGCCCGGCCAAAATTTGAATCGATGGCCATCACCTCACCCGTGCTGCGCATCTCCGGGCCCAGGATCACGTCTGACCCGGGAAAACGATCGAACGGAAACACCGGCGCTTTGATTGAAGTGTGTCTCGGTCTTGGGGTTTCGGAAATTCCGTGCGATTGCAAGACCGTCTCCAGTGGTTCATTCAACATGACCCGGGTAGCCACTTCCGCCCAGGGCACGCCTGTCGCCTTGGCGACAAACGGCAGCGTACGCGACGCTCGTGGATTCACCTCTAACACATACACCGTGCGATTCAAAATGGCATACTGCACATTCATCGCACCACACACCTTCAGTCTTTTAGCCAGTCGCTTTGTTGATCGGAACAACTCATCGATCACCATCGAACCCAGCGAAAACGGCGGCAACACACAGGTGCTGTCGCCGCTATGAATGCCCGCCTCCTCAATGTGCTCCATGATCCCCATCACCATGCATGTCGGTGACGGTGCATCGACAGCCAAACCCTCTTCGCATCGCCCGTAATCAGCCACTGCATCGACATCCACCTCAATCGCATCCGCTAAGAACTTGTCGATCAGAATGGGATTATCCTGCTGATTCGATGCTCGCCCGTGAGCGCGATCGGATGCACCAAACGCCTCGTCAAGATATTCATTGAGGTCAACATCGTTGTTGCAAACCTTCATGCCGCGACCACCCAGGACATAACTGGGACGTACGAGCACGGGATATCCAACTTTCTCTGCAATCGTTCGCGCATCGTCTTTTCCACGAGCGATCCCATTGGGTGGCTGCAACAAACTCAGTTCGCACAAAACTTGTTGAAACTGATCGCGATCCTCTGCGGCGTGGATCATCTCAGGCTGGGTACCGATGATCGGCACACCCGCGTCTTTCAAACCCTGCGCCAGATTCAGGGGCGTCTGCCCACCAAACTGAACAATCACACCTTTGACCAGACCTTCGCATTCCCGAACCGCAGGCGAAATGGAATCCCGACTGGTCGGGAGCTTGCGCGGATCTTCTGATTGATTACCACTAGCAACCAGCGGGATTCCGTTCAACCGCTCGATCACATTCAACACATCTTCCTGCGTCAGAGGCTCGAAAAAAAGCATATCTGAAGTGTCAAAGTCGGTACTAACCGTCTCCGGATTGGAATTAATCATGACGGATTCATAGCCGGCTTTCTTGGCCGCGAACGACGCGTGACAGCAGCAATAATCAAACTCAATACCCTGCCCGATTCGATTCGGACCGCCACCCAATACAACAATTTTCGGCTTGTCGCCCACTCGAATTTCGTCTTCCGCCGGAACGGTTTCATCGCCCCCTAAGGCAACAAATCCATTTTCGTACGTTGAATAGTAATAGGGTGTTTTGGCTTCAAACTCTCCACCACAGGTATCCACCAGTTTGTAAGCAGGCTTTACTCGATGCTGATGCTTGAGTTGATTGACTTTTTCGATGGACTGCTGCGAAACCGTGGCTAATTGCACATCAGAGTAGCCCAGCTGCTTGATTGCGGAAAAGGAATTTTTATTTTCACGCGATTGAAAAACATCACGCGCGTCATCCTCCACCTCCACCAGTTGCATCATGTTATCCAGAAACCACGGATCGATACCGGTGAGTTCGTAAATTTTATCGATCGACCAACCCATCTTCATCGCATATCGAACGTAGTACGGTCGACCCTGGCATGGTCGTGACAGTTTATCGTGGAGAATATCCTCAGGAATGGGCCAGGTTCGGGCGTGCTGCTCTTCCACGTCCGGCGGCGCTTCGGTTGCGGTGCTGCCGCCTAGTGCTACGCCCTCCGCCATGCTTGAGGCTTCGCCGTTTCGCCGCGCATTTTCCCTCGATCGCAGCCACTTATCGTTCGCGTCCAGACCGAGTCCATACCGCTGGATCTCCATCGAACGTATACATTTTTGATAAGCCTCCTTGAATGTGCGGCCGATCGCCATCGCTTCACCCACCGATTTCATCTGCGTGGTCAGCGTTTCGTCGGTGTCCGGAAATTTTTCAAACGTCCAGCGAGGAATTTTGACCACTACATAATCCAGCGTCGGCTCAAAATTCGCAGGCGTCGTGCCCGTGATATCATTGGGCAGCTCATCCAGCGTGTACCCTACCGCCAGTTTCGCAGCGATCCG
>CBDTZI010000036.1:0-13875 GCA_965364865.1 uncultured bacterium
TTTGGTCAACCCGGAAAAGATGAAAACGGAAATGTACAAGATGAATCTTCCGCGATTCGATCGCGTCTGGCGATCCCCACGCGCGTGATCGCTCGATTTGATGATACCGACGAATCTCCCGCGATTTTGGAACGTGCGTATGGCCTGGGACGCGTGATGCTCATGGCTTCCGCGGTTGACAAGGAATGGAATCTCTGGCCCGACCATCCGACCTATTTGCCGTTAATGATCGAAATGTCGTTGCATACCGCCAGACGTAGTCACGATGGGCGCTCACACTTCGTGGGAGATCCAATCGAACTGTCGCTGGATACCGCGACCTACGAACCGGACGTGGTCGTGCGAACGCCCGGTTATCCCAACGAACGTGAAGCGGTGGTGACCGCTACCCCAGCTGATGATGGCCGTGGTTTAAATCTCAGCTGGGAGCATACACAATCAGCCGGTCATTATCAGTTTATCATCAAGCATCGAACCGGCGAAACCTCGACGCGCATGGTCGCGGTCAACGTCGATCCGCGTGAGAGTGATCTATCCTCCACTAATGAAGAAGAACTTCGCAAAGCGGTTCATCCCGTTCCCATGGAATACATCAAAGGGATCGATCAACTGGGCGACGTGCGTGACGAATCCCGGACGGAATTATGGCGGCTATGCCTGGTGGCTGCGGTGATGTTGTTGATGGGTGAACAGACGTTAGCCTGGTGGTGGGGGAGACGACGATGATGGGTCTGAGTCTACCTCTAACGATCGGTTCGGTATTGGCCTCCGTTGCGACACGCGACGAAGAGTCCTTTTTGACGGAACTGCGATATCTTCCACAGGGCTGGTTGGGTGTAGGGGGATTCGTTCTTTTTGTCGCGATCTGCTGGGCGGTGGTTTGGATGTATCGTCGGGAAGGTCGTATCGGTGCGTCGTATCGAATCCGGATGGGGCTGGCGGTGTTGCGTTGTTTGATCTTACTGATTCTTTCGGTGATTCTTTTAGAGCCGGTGCGGGTGCGAATTCTGCGAAAGTGGATCGATTCGTATACCATTGTCCTGGTGGATAACTCTTCCAGCATGGACCTGGAGGATCATTACCGCGACGAAGAAACGCATGAGCGTGTAAAGAAATTTCTGGATCGAAACGAGCTGGGCACGATCAAGCGAAGCGATATGGTCGATCCGCTTTTGAGTAAAGACAACCGCGATTTTCTGCGAAAATTAGCCAAAAACAACAGGGTCAAGCTATTTACTTTTAGCAGTGAACCGCAGCTACAGTCAACGATACGAGCCGACTGGGAAAACGCGACTTCATCAACAGACGAAAACGCGGATCAAACCGTCACGCCTGCTTCAGTGGATGATATTGCGATCCAATTCGGTGCGACGGGTTCTGTCACCAACATCGAACGCGCGGTTCGACGTACCGTTGAATCGTTAAGCAGTTCACCCATCGCCGCGGTGGTGGTGCTCAGCGACGGCGGCTTTAATCAGGGCGCTTCCGCCCAGGACACCGCCCGTTACGCCCTCGAACATCGCCTGCCGATCCATGTTGTTGGGGTAGGTGATCCCGCGAGCCCACGAAATATCCGTGTCACCGAAATTCAAGCTCCGGAAAACGCGTTCGCGGAAGACCCGTTTTCACTCACCGCCCGGTTAACCTCGGAGGGGATGGCCGGTGAATCGATTCGGGTACAGCTTCGTGAGCGTGACGCGACGAGAAGCGGAGAGGGTCAACTGATCCAATCGAAAAATGTTTCGATTCGTCAGGACGGGGAAGTTCAGGAAATCAAATTTCAACGCAGTCAAAATCGCGTGGGAAGATATATTTACGAAATCGTCGTTCCTCCGCTTGAATCGGAGTCGGTTATCCAGGATAACTCTCGTCAGATCACGGTTAACATTATCGATGCGCGAACGCGCGTGCTCATGATCGCCGGATCGCCCAGTTGGGAATATCGTTTTGTTTCACGATTGCTCGAGCGCGACGAAACGTTTGAGGTGAGTTGCTGGTTGCAGTCGGCTGATCTCAGCGCCGTGCGAGATGGGAACACGGTGATCGATCATTTGCCGTTGTTGGCGGATGAACTGTTTGAATATGATGTAATCATTCTGATGGACCCCGATCCTTCCGAGTTGGATCAGGAATGGTGTCGATTAGTTGACACCTGGGTCACGGAGTATGGCGGGGGGTTGTTGTACACCGCAGCTCGATCGCACACCCCGGTCATGATGCGCGAGCGAAAGTTGAAGCCGTTACATGATTTGTTGCCCGTCACGCTGGATCCGGAAGTGGATATTCTGCTGAATCAGATTGGTCACTACCAGCTTTCCAGTGCCGATGTGGAGATTCCTTCGACCGCGATCGGACATCCCGTAATTCAACTCGCGGACGATAACGTTTCGACCAGGCTTGCCTGGCAGGGGTTGGGTGATGTGTATTGGCATTACCCCGTCATGCGTGAGAAGCCGGCGGCTACGGTGTTGATGAGACACGCACACCCTCGCATGCGCAATGCGAATGGTGGTCACATTTTATCCGCCGTTCAGTTTATCGGCGCGGGTCGAACGGGCTTTTTGGGTTTTGACAGCACCTGGCGATGGCGTAAGCATGGCATCGAATTGTTTGATCGATTCTGGGTACAGCAGATTCGATTTCTTGCGGAGGGTCGTCTGTTGGGCGGCACCAAGCGGGGGATGTTGCAAACCCAGAGCGATGAGTATTCGCTCGGCGAAGTGGTCAACGTCACCGCTCGGCTTTTTAATTCGCGGTATGAGCCTTTGCGTGTGGATGAGGTGCGTGCGGATTTTGTGATTGAAGGGGAGCGTCAGGCCTTTTCGATGACCGCGCGTCGAGATCAACCGGGTTGGTATGAAGGGCGTTTCGTTCCCGATCGCATCGGCCACTATAACATCCGTATACTTCCACCACGCACATCAGACAACGATCCGATGGAAATCGTGAAGGAAATTCGCGTCACGCGGCCCAACATTGAAATTATTCGCCCGCAGATGGATCGAGCCGAACTGGTGACACTCGCGGAGCAATCTTTTGGCGGGGAATACTACGAGATCGACGAGGCCACCCAATTAACAGAAAAAATTCCCGACTTACACGCGGAAATTCCGATTCGTTCGCGTCCGACGACGTTGTGGGATAACAGCGTGATGCTTACTGTTTTGGTGTTGTTGTTATCGTTGGAGTGGGGTGTAAGAAAATGGAATCGTTTGTTGTAATGAATTTTAGGAATACAGGTTATTAGATTATGACGCAACTCAGCGCATCGTATCATCAAGAGTCTTCGCCCGCACTGGACAGCGCAACGGATCACCGATTGCGTGGTGTGATTGCGCGCCTTCGTCGATTCGTCTTGATCGAAGGCGTAGCCTGGGTGATGGTGTCTCTGTTTATCGCGTCGGTGTTGCAGTTTGTGGTGGATTATTCCACGCGTGGATTGCAGTGGAGTATGCGAGCTGCGATTCTCGCAATCATTGTGATTGTGGTGGCTCGTGTAGCCTGGAAACGTCTCATCGTTCCGCTACGTATGGACATCGGGATCGCCGAGGTTGCCCGGTTGATCGAGCGGCGCTATCCGGAGTTGGCGTCGTTGTTAATCACAGCCGTGCGATTCGCCGCTGGCGATGTGGGTGCCAGCGCTTCAAATTCACCGCAACTGGTTTCGTCTGTGATACACAAGGCCGGTTCGCGGATGGCGAAGGTAGATTTTGATGTCGTCATCAATCCGCAGCGTGCGAAAAAATCTGGCGCCATGATCGCCGCCGTGATGTTGGTGTCCATGGGATCGCTCATGATCTCACCCGAAACGGTGGGGTTGTGGTTCTCTCGTAATATACTACTGCAAAACATCGAGTGGCCTCGCCGAACCACGCTCATGGTTGATCTTCAAGATGGTAAACTGATCGGGGCACGCGGGGATGATCTGGTGGTCGAGGCGACCGCGATCGGATCGCAACCCAGGGTGGTCGAATTTTTCTACGAAACCAAATCGGGGCAGCGAGGACGAGAAACCATGCTCACGATTGGGAGCGAGGGTTCTTATCGATATCGATATACTCTGAAAAACGCGCAGGAAAATTTTACGTTCTATCTGGAAGGCGGCGACCATACGACGGAGTCATTTGACGCTCAGTTGATCGATCGTCCCTCAGTGCGACACACGCGTATCCACATTGTTCCGCCCGCGTATACAAAAATGGATCCCGTGAAACTCGGTGACGGGCAGCGGGCTGCACAAATTCTTCCCGGAAGTGTTGTGACCATTGAAATGGAAACCAACAAACCGGTAGAACGGGCGACGTTGATGGCTGATCGTGATGTGATCGCCCAGGCGACAGGCCTCTCCGCCGCAACGGATTCGGCAACCGCGGAAGATTCTGAAATCGTAAGTAAACAATACTCGGTCACGTTTACGCCGACAAAAACGCTGACCTATCATTTCGCATTGAAGGATCATTACGGTTTGGACAACCGCCGGCCCGTACGGTTTTCGCTGCGATTGATTAAAGATGATTCGCCTTTGGTTCGTTTGAAGCTGCCCGGTGTGGGTGAGATGATCACCCCCGATGCCATCCTGCCGATCGAGGTGGAGTTTTCAGATACCTATGGGCTGGCGTCGGCTGAACTGGTTTATCAGGTATTGCGCGAAGCGTCAGTTGAATCACTGATTGATTTGCCAACGTTCAAAGCGTCCGCAACACGTTTTGAATCCTCCGTCACCTGGCCGGTCGCAGCCGCTGCTCCGGTAGCGGGTGAGCGGTTATCTTTGTTGGCTCGGGCGACGGATTTTGATTCGGTGTCGGGTCCGAATGTAACGCAAACACCGGAGACCACGCTTCGTGTAGTTACCCGCGAAGAGTTGATGGCTGAGTTGGGACGACGGGAGCAGGAATACCGCATGGACTTTGAGCGTCTGATTGACGCTCAGGAACAATTGCGTGGTCAATTGCTTACGATTATCGGGCGATCGAATACACCCGGTGCGAAAGAAAATGAAAATCTTGCCGCAGACCTCGCACCCCTGGAGCGAAGGCAGCGTAACATAGCTAGTTCGGTCAATGTGATTCGTCAGCAGTTTGAACAGATTTTGTTGGAACTTCGAGTGAACCAACTGGCGACGCATGAGGTCGAAAAACGATTGGGTGAACGCATAGTGGAGCCGCTGACAAAGCTTTCCAAACGTGATCTTGTAGCTGCCGCGGACACCATTCGTCAGTGGTCCAGAAATTTACAGGCCGAGACGGCCTCTAAAATAGACCCGCAGCAGGTGGGCGTAGTCGCACAAATGCGGGAAATTTTGAAAAATATGATACAATGGGAAGGGTATCAGGAAGTGGTCAACATGCTGCGTGATATTGTCAGGCTGCAAAATGATCTTTCTGATGAAACCAAAAAAGCATTGGAAGATCAAGCAAAGGATATCTTCGATGACTGATCAAGGGCCAATCAAACTAAATCAAGAGTTCGGTATGGGAAACAGTCGTGGTGTTCGATCCTGTTTCGCGGTGAAGCTCAGACACAACGACCTGTCCAGGCTGATGATCGGGTGTTTCGTGGTCGTGGTTTCGATGGGGGGTTCACTGCAAGCGCAACAATCCGTTGAATCGAAAGAGGATCAACTCAATCCGCTCTCACAAAAAGAAAAAATGATACGCGACCGCTTTCAACGATTTGAGGATCGCATTTTCCGGTTGCGTGAACAACTCTCAGAGATGGAACCGGAAAACGCAGCCCGCTTGAGTCGAACGTTACAGCGCGCAGGTGAGCTGGGTTTATCAGACAAACTCGAAGACATTATCGAGTTGTTGCACGATTCATCCTCTCTGCAGGACGCCGCGGATGCGCAAGCCAAGTGGGTGGAGGATGCGGATCAGTTGATGGCGATTTTGCTTGCCCGTGACAGCGAAAACGAAGAACGCAAGGATGAAATCCAGCGTCTACTCGAATACAGGCAGGAAATTTCAGAACTGTTATCCGAACAGAAGGGGTTGCGCGATCAGACGGCGCAGTCGAGTTTGGGTAAACGGATGTCGCAACAGCTTGATCAGGCGATTCGCCGGGTTGACGATTTATTGAAACGACAAAAAGAAATCTCCAAAGAAACCGATTCGATGAAGGCCTCGGAAAAATCTCCGGGTATGGCCAATCAACAAAAAGACCTCGCACGTGATACCCAGCAGTTGGCTGAGGATGTTCAGCGTCTCGCACAAAGCGATCCTGAAGAATCACAAAATTCTCAATCACAAGAGGAAGCGCAGTCCCAGGCTGAGGAAGCTGCGAAATCTCTGCAGAGTGGTTCAGAGTCGATGTCCAAAGCGGGTCAATCGATGAAGCAGGGTGAAAATAAATCAGCTGGACAGAAGCAGAAAAGTGCGGAAGAAGCCTTGAAAAAAGCACGCGAGCAACTGCAAAAGGCGAAAGAGAAACTGGAAGAAAAATCCGAGCCGAAAAACATGGCGGAGGACCAGGAAAAGCTGGCTGAAAAAACGGGTGACTTGGCAGAAAAAATGGAGCAGGATGCTTCGGAAAGTTCAGAGTTGGGCGGTGAGGGTCAGCCGGGCGAGCCGGGAGAGCCTGGAGAAAAAAGTCAATCGGGCGAAAAAAGTCAGTCCACGCCAGGCTCACAAAACCTTCAAAAAGCGGAAAGTGAAATGAAGGGCGCGAGCAAAGGGCTGGAAGAAGACAAACCGCAGGACGCGGTCGAGCAACAGGATCGGGCCATCGAGCAACTCGAAGAGGCTCAAAAAGCGCTCGAAGAAGAGCTGAACAAATTGCGCAAGGAAGAGCGGGGCGAAATGCTTCGCGATCTGGAAGTGCGTTTTCGAGAAATGCTTTCCAAGCAGCGGGCGATCAATGAAGCTACGGTGGTGCTTGATGATTTTGGCAAGAAAAATTTCAAACGCGAAAACAGATTGCAAGTGGCGGAGCTATCCACTCAGGAAAAAAAACTTTCACAGCAGGCGGCTACCTGTCTGCACATTCTTGAGGAAGACGCTACGACCGTGATTTTTCCACGTGTGGTTGAACAAGTGTCTGAGGACATGGCCGGTGTCGCCCAACGACTGGCGGATTTGAAAGTGGGGATGTTGACCCAGGCCATTGAACAGGAAATCGTGGACACACTGGAGCAATTGCTCGGTGCGATTCAGCAGATGCAGCAGGAAAACGAACAGGGTGAGAGTCAGGAAGGGCAGCCGAAATCCAACGAAGATCAATCACTCCTGCCGACCTCGGCGGAGTTGAAGCTGTTAAGGGCGAGTCAGTTTCGTGTGAATTCGCGGACGGATGCTATCGCCGATGCGATCGAAGTGGGCACGGAGTCACCGAGTACGGGAGCGACCGCGTTAAAACAGACCGCGGTACGTCAGATTGAATGTGCGCAGATGGCGACCGAATTACGCGACCGTCAGGAACTACCAAATTGATGTACGGGGATAAACATACGATGATTCGATCAACATTCATACTGGGCGGTGTTTTATGGTTGCATACGTGCGCTTTGCCCGCAGCTGCGGAGTCTCCCGCGGATCGTTTTGTGCAAAATCTTGATTCGATGGCTGCCATTCCCGTTGACGCCCGCGAAATGATTCGAAAAACCTGGTCAGATTGCATCGATTGCGACGGCGAGGAATTTTTGACCCAGGGTTTGACGGTCATTTCCAAGAAATTCCGCGACGGTTTGGATGCGTACGACTCGGATGACTATGCAAAGTGTGCCATTTTGATGCGGGCGTCGAGAAAAGATGCAAATCCGTTTGTTGCAGCCCACGCCACCGCGTACGAGATCAAAACCCATGTACAAATGGAAAAATTGCTTGAAGCGTTGACCCTCATGGAAGACCTTAAAGAAGAGGATCGAACGGCCATCGCAAGATATTCATATTTTGATGCGGAGATTGATTTTCTTTACGGTTTTTGTCTGCTCTCGGATTTGCAGTTTGAAGAGGCTAGCATGTCGCTCGGTCAGTTTCTCGAAAAACATGGTGACGCTTCGCAGCGGCTGGTCATTGCCGCACAGCAAATGTTGATCGAATTGGCAAATCGCGCAGGTGAAGATGTCGGCGAGGTGGTTGATTTGATGAATTTTTCATCCCGGCGATTGAAACACGCGGACACGGGTGAAATCGTTCGCACCCGGCAGCAACGTATTTTGGATCTGCTGGATCAAATGATCGAAGAGGCGGAGCAACAGGAACAGCAACAACAATCGGGTAGCGGCGGAAGCTCGGGTGGTTCGAGCGGAAAATCGCCGAGCACGCCCATGCAGGATTCTACGTTACCCGGGGGTTCATCCGCGGAAGGACCCTTGCGCGGTGCAGCCAAAAAGGCCAACCCCGCACAAACCTGGGGTTCCATGCCCGCAGCCCAGCGACAGAAAATTTTGCAGGCGATTCGCGAAAGTTTTCCAAGTCGATACCGCAAGCTCGTCGAACAGTATTACGAAGAACTCGGCAAAAAACCATAGGAATAAATATTTTAATCATGCGAGGCGTATATCGACCCTGTGTGATTCAGACGAATTCATGAAATTGTATAATATGCGACATCTCCGATTTGACTTCATACCAGCAGTTTGTGCTTTGGGCTTATTCTTCATGGCATGGGGGCCGGCACGGGCGGTAGAAGTGACGGTAACAAAAATCGATGGTACGAAAATCGGCGGTGAGTGGTTGGGATCTCTAGACGAGGGAGGGATTAAACTTCAAACCGGCGATCAGAAAGCATCATTACCCTTGCACGATGTTTCCCGGGTGCGTTTTCACCCAATCAAAATGGTTGAATCGTCGTACACAAAAGGTCAAGTGATTTTTCATCTGGTGGATGGTGGTCGCCTGGTCGGGACTTTTTTGGATGGCCAGGAAGAGTCGGTCCGTTTCGATTCTGCCTTGGGCGAAAACACAAGCCTCGCATTTGACCGACTGGCGGGAATTCAACTGATCAACGCACACGATTTCACCCGCGCGAACGAACTTTTTATAGCTGCGTTGAATGATCGACTGCCTGGAAAAGATATTCTCATTACGCGCGACGCGGATGATCCTAAATCACTGCGAGGTCGTTTGGTGAACATCAATCCCAGGCAATGCTCGTTTACGTTGAGTGACAAAACCCGAACCGTACAAACCGAAAAATTGTATGGCCTGGTGTTTGCGACGGGTGCGCAGAACCCGGAAAAACATCGTTTGCGAATCACACTCCGCGACGGGTCGAACATGACGGGGCTGTGGCTGCGAGCGGACCGCGAAAAAATCACATTGATTACGTCCTTCGGGTTGACGCTGGACCTCCCCATTGGTCGGTTATTTTCGCTGGACCACAACAGCGAGCGAATCGTTTACGTTTCCGATCTAAATTTCCTTGAACAACATTCGAGTGGCCGATTACACCGAAGTTGGCCCGTTCGATTCAATCAAAACGTAGCCGGAAAAAAAATATCGCTCAACGGACGCACGTTTCAAAAGGGCTTGGGTTGCCACAGTTTATCCGAAGTACGATATCAACTTGATGGAAAATATGAATCCTTCGTGTCGACCATCGGGATTGATGACGCCGTTCGGCCTTATGGCAGTGTCGTATTTCGTGTGTTGGGAGAGGGTCGCAAGGTGCTGTATGAAAGCGATTTGCTTCGCGGCATTGATCCACCTCAAGATATCATCGTGGATGTACGAAATCAAAAGGAAATGACGCTGGTGGTGGATTTCGGCGACGAGTTGGATCTGTCCGACTACGCCGATTGGGCGGGTGCGAGATTGATTAAACCGACTAGCGCGAAATCGACGGGAGGCCTGTAATGTTTTCCCCAAGAATAACACCGATCACAATGTGCGTATTCACTTGTGTCGCTGCAACATCAATCGCGCAACAAAACATACACTCAGCCCTTGATCTTGTCATCCAGGCCCAACAGAAGCGAATCGATCTGATCGAACGCATCGCACCCAGTGTGGTTTGTATCTTCGATGCCAACCAGCGCGGGGGTGGCTCGGGCGTCATCATCAGCCCCGAAGGGTTTGGCCTGACCAATTTTCATGTCGTAGCTGGAATGTTGCGTACGCGAAAAGGGCTCGGCGGCTTGCGGGACGGCACACTTTATGACCTTGAAGTGTTGGGGATCGATCCCACCGGTGACGTAGCTATGTTTCGTTTACTCGGTAAAGATTCTTTTGAGTTCACAAACCTGGGTGATTCCGATGCGGTTGCAGTAGGCGACAGCGTTATCGCGATGGGCAATCCCTTTGTGATGAGCGAGGATTACACACCCAGCGTGACGACGGGAATCGTGACCGGCACGCATCGATATCAATGGGGCGTGGGTAACAATCTGATTTATTCCGATTGCATTCAGGTCGACGCGGCTATTAATCCGGGAAACTCGGGTGGCCCGTTGTTTAATCAGCTCGGACAGGTGATCGGTATCAACGGTCGCATTTCGGTGAACACGCGGGGTCGTTATAACGTCGGCTTTGGTTACGCGATTTCAAGCAATCAAATTAAGCGGTTTATTCCCGCGCTTCGATCGGGTCAGTTGATCAAACACGGTACGTTGGGGGCGATGGTCGAAAACGATGAACAGGGTGGCGTTTATTTTTCTCGGTCGATTCCAAACGGAGCAGCGGAGCGCGCGGGGATTATCTTGAACGATCGTCTGTTGGCGATTGACGGACTGCCGGTGCGATCGAGAAATCATTTTGCCTCAATCATGGGTACCTATCCCGCAAACTGGCCCGTCCATCTCGATATCGAAAGACTGGGTGAAAAGAAAAGGGTTGCAACGCGACTGCACGAGTTTCAACCCAAGCTGAGCCAACCATTTAAGTTTCTTCGTGATAACGTCCTTCGTGAAGTGGTGCGTGTGATCCGTCATCATAGCCGGGCGGTGCTGGGAAACAACAAAGCGGAGTCGGATCAACCGGCGGATCATCAATGGAAGTGGGTGATTCAACGCCGTTCGTTGAAAAACGACGACCGCTCCGCCGATGTGGAAAAATATCTTGTTACGCGCGACCCGGTCGGCCCGGTCTCCATGCGACGACAGTATGACGACAGTTCGTTGGGCGCGATCATTCAATACGACGACCACACGGCTACCCAAAAAATCAAACCCGACGGCGAAGCGTTTGATCTCACGGTCGAAAGATCGTTGGTACACAAAGCGTTGTATGTGTTGCAGCATCATCTGCTGTTATCCGAGGATCGACTGGACCTGGCTGAGGTGTCTCACATCGGAGGGGACGTGCTGTTTTTTTATGAAATTGAACTGTTGAGTCAGCCCGTCGGACAGGAAAAACTTCTTCAACGAGATCGCGTCAGTGAAATACCTGCCCCTGAGATTTCGTCGAGGATTCTGGAGGTCTTAAGCTGGCCCATCGGGGAAGAGGTCAGGGCGAATTTCGCGTTTGACTCGACCACTGGCGAATTGGTGAAAATTTCCATGCTGGATAAACCTACCGATCATGAAATCGTTATCCTGTTAGATGAGTATCAGGATATGGGCGGTGTACGATGGCCGGGTCGAATGTTTATTCTCGGGACCAGCGAGTCCTACGTCGATCGCCTGACGGATTGGGAGGTTTCGCCGTGAAAAAACTTTTCATTCTCCTGTGGTTGGCTGCGTTTTCATCCATCGCACCTGTTGAAACGGTGCGAGCGGATGGGTTTGATCTTGCGATCAATAAATCACTTCCCAGAGTGATCAAGCTGTACGGTATGGGGGCGGGCATGGAAAAGGGGTTTGGTTCGGGCGTCATCGTTTCGCCGGATGGAATGGTATTGACCGTTTTTTCGCTGTTGATTGATGCGCGTACGATTCGAGCGGTGGATGCGGATGGAAATTCGTACGAAGCGGACGTTCTGTATCGCGATCGCGATCGTCAATTGGCCATGCTCAAGCTCAAGCCTTCCGCGGCGTTTGACATCGCCCACGAATGGGATCATTCTTCAGATGAAAATAATCCGCAACCGGATTCAACGATTGCCTCATTCCCGTATTTTGATATTTCCTGTGGTCCTGACTTTCAACCCGATCAACCCTGCGGCCCGGAATTAAAACCCGGAGACTGGGTGCTCTCTGCAGGGAATGCGTTCAAGGTGGCTGACGGTGCGGAAAAAGTTTCGATCGCACACGGTGTGTTTTCGGCGCGAACCCATCTGGACGCTCGACGTCGTGTGAAAGATTTTCCCTATACGGGCGATGTGCTGGTGATCGACGCCATCACGAGTAACCCCGGAGCGGCGGGCAGTGCGATGGTGAATCTCGACGGCGAGTTTGTCGGGATGATCGGTCGGGAAGTGGTTTCCAATCTCACTCATACTCATCTGAATTACGCACTACCGCGCGACGTGTTGTACGAATTTTATCTCGAAGCGCAGGCGTTTCAACCCGGAGCGGAACCCGGCTTTGCCCACATGATAAAACCTAAAACCAAGGCGAAGATCGACATCGGAATTCGAATTTCCAAAGCGGGGTATCAAACCGTCTTGCCGTTTGTGGAGCGGGTGAAGTTTGGATCACCCGCGAGCAAGGCGGGCGTACGCAGGGACGATCTGATTCTTTCTGTGAACAGTCGAAACGTCGCCAGCATCGACGAATACCAAAAACGTTTGCAGGACGTATCGCCCAATAAACCGATCGTCCTGGTCGTTCGCAGGGGCCGAAACATTCTAAACCTCGAAGTCAAACCGGAGGCCGCTGACAATGATCAATAAAATGGTTCGATCCGGTATCAATCCATGGCTGGGTTGCATAGGTTTAGTCATAACGGCATGTTTGACCGTGACCCATGCCCACGCGGACGATTCGTCGTATCAATTACGCAAAGCGACGCAGCAGCAATTCCGCAATCTGGTCGAAAAAATAAGACCCTCACTGGTACGCATCGACACGGTCGGCGGCACGCAGCCCGGCTCGGTGATGCAATTCGACGACAAAGGTAAGCCGATTCCCAAAAGTGTGGAAACGCCGTTTGTCGAACAGATCGGGTCTAGTTTTGTAGTGGCCGACGGACCCACGACAGGCTTGATCTACTCTTCCGACGGATACATCATCGCCGGCAGTTTCAATTTTATTCGTGAGCCGGCTTTGATTTCGGTTACCCTGCACGACGGTCGGCGGGTAGCCGCTGATCTGATCGCCCGCGACCACGTTCGAAAACTCGCACTGCTTAAAATCGACGCACACGATCTGATCACCCCCGAATGGGCTTATCTGTACGACGTCAGCATCGGACAATGGGCCATCGCTCTGGGGATGGGTTTTGGTGGCGATGAACCCTCGGTCACGATCGGCATCGTCAGCGCCATGAACCGCATGCAGGGTAATGCGATACAGACCGACGCCAAGCTCAGCCCCGTGAATTACGGCGGGCCGTTGTGCGACATTTATGGCCGGGTGATCGGGATTTCCGTACCGATGGCCCAGCGACCGGGAGAATTAGCCGGGGTGGAGATGTACGACTCCGGCGTGGGGTTTGCGGTGCCTTATTATCTGGTGAAGGAAATCGTTGATGAAATGATGACCGGCCGATCGTTTTATCGAGGTTGGCTGGGCATACAAATTAATCGCAGGTCGTCTGACGGGCTGTTAATCACGCGCGTCGCCGACCCCTCGCCGATCCGGGAAGCGGGTGTGCGACCGGGTGATGTCATCACCTCAGCCGAGGGTCGGGTAATCAAACATTTCGGTAATCTCGTTCAGACGTTGTACATGATCCCCGCTGGCGAGACGGTGCATCTGTGTCTCGAGCGACGCAACGAAGATACGGATGAGATTACGTCGTTCAGCCTGGACGTCAAACTCGCCCGCAACACCGAGTTGGGTTATTTGCCGGAGCAGGAAGAGCTGCTTACCCTCAAGAAGATGATTGAGGATGGCAG
>CBDTZI010000037.1:0-13822 GCA_965364865.1 uncultured bacterium
CCGGTACGTTTATCGTAGAACCGTTTCTCAACCGCACTGGCTCCCGGTCCATTCTTAGCCGTCGAGACGGACGGATAAGTGATATCCGCCTGCTTCAGCTGATGTTTGGCTCCGTCGTAAAAGGTATAGCTAATCGACGTGGTACGCGCATCCAGATTACTCTCGGTTTCGTAATGCTTGATACCCGTGGCCAAATCGGGTCGGTATAATAACATTCCAACACGCTGGTATTCGATCAAGGTATTGAGCGAACCGCTGGTTCCCTTTTTGATTCTGATTTTGCTGGGATAATTTTTGAACATGTACTCGACCGTGTAAATCACGCCCGAACTGGCATTGAGCGTCACACCGTACGGGGAAGACTCGTCGTAGGCTGAACAAGCCGAAGGATAGTGAATGGCCTCAAGTCTATTCACGGAATTACCGCTGGTACCGTAATCATAATGCCAGATCAATTCCTTCGTGGGTGTGCCGTCGTCCTCGTCCTGTACCACCCAGGTCAACACGTTGAACTCGGTGTTCATATCAAAGATCACACGGCTGTCGTCTTCACGATCGGCCACGCAGTGAATGTTCCAAGTATCCAGATCGGGACTGCCGCCGTTGACCGACCATGTGTAAGTGGTGGTCGATGCGCTACCACCGCTGCATCCACAACTGGTACCCGGCATACGTTCCTGAGTTTCACGGGCTCGGCCGTTGCTGTCGTATTCGTAATAGACGTTGGCGTAGCTATCCCAGTTGGTATTGGTCTGACTCTCCGGTGTACCCACATCGTCGTTCAGACGCTGTGCGTTTTCCGGCATCAGGACGTATCGAAGCTCGTGATCGGTGCCCGGATTGGTGCTGCTGTCATAAGTACCTTTGTAATAGCGATAGCGGTAAGTTTTCTCGATGGAGAGAGTTCCATCACCATCTGTCGTGCCCTTGCGAGTGACGATGGTCTTCATGAGATCACCGGTGGAGCCGTAATCGTCCGCTGAGCTGTCATGGTAAACATACTCCACTTTGCCGATCAGATTGGCGTCGGTGGTTGTGGTGGTCTTGTACATCTTGACGTATTGCAGCTTGCCGTTGTTGTCACCGGAGGTGAAATAGGCGTAGGTAATCTTGTGGTCGCTGCCCTCGACAACGTCAGCCACGATATCGCTCAGCTGAGTAGAGGAATAATTAAACTGTAAATCATTGTCGTAAGGGTCTTCGATACGTTTGAGTTTGTTGGCGGTGTCGGTGACGTTGGCGTCGTGGAAGACCCATATGTAACCGTCTTCGCGTGTAATTTGGTACTCGTCACTGCCGGAGGAAAAGAAGATCGACATACGGTAGGCTTTATTATCGCTGTAGTACTTGGAAAATTCACTATCATAGGTAAACGTGGTGGACAGATGAGGATCGAAGTTGAAGGTCACGTCGCTGGCGCCGTCGGTACCGGCGACGGAGATATCCATCATCTCGTTGGTCCACCAGTTTTCCCCTTGCCAGGTGAAGGTGGATGTTGTTTGTGAGGAATAGATACGTCGATGGAACCAGTCAATGCCATTGAGAGGCTGATAAAAATCATAATCGTCGACGTAAGATCCGCCGTTGCCCAAGAACACATTGCTTCCCGCGCCGTTGCCATTGACGGAGGCATTAATGACCGGACCGGACGTGCCGACGGAGTTGATTCCGGGACCAGTCCAACTGACTGCGGGTACACCGTTTTGTCCGGGTAGTGGTCCGGGTAGATTAAATCCGGTCGGTGTGGATAGGGAAACACCAAAATCACCCATCGGCGGAGCGGACGGACCGGTTCCGATGGTCAAGGCGTCACGCGCATTCGTCTGCTTCGATGACAAAACGCAAAGCAACGCAACTAAAACCATTATGGCCATTCGTTTCACACTGGCGGCATCAATAAATGTTACCCGATCCATAATCATTCTCCGAAAGATTTTTATTAAGAAAAAATATCAATCCGAATTAGTTTATTCAGTGGATTCGCAACCTAACTACCTTGCGCCTGCACCCACCGTTTCCATTTCTGTATCATGTCTTGTACAGTTAGTCGTTGAATCAAATCTCTCTTGCGTTAAGGGCTTACTTTTGGTTATTCTGATACAGCTTTGCCAACCGTCCGCTGGCTTCGACGATGTTAGGATCAAGTTCAATCGCCCTTTCGTATTGTTTGATCGCGGCTTCATGCCAGCCGATGGATTCGTAGAGCCTGCCCAGATTCAAAATGGGTTCCGTGGCCTTGGGATTGAGCTTGGACGCAAACTTAAACTCCAAGGCACTTTCGTAGAACTTTTTCTTTTCCAGTAGAACAAGACCCAGATTGTTATGAGCGGCGGCGTAGCCCACGTCGTTTCGCAGCGCCTCTCGAAACGCTTCCTCCGCTTGCACATAATCTTTTTCTGTTGCGAACTGCAATCCCCGCTCATTGGCTAGTTGTGCGGCTTCAGCATTTCCAGGGGAAAGCGTACGGATGGTGTGGTATTGTTCTGTCGGCTGTGCAGATAAACATCCGCCCAAACCCAGCAGCGAGAAAACAGAAAATACTAACAATAAAAATCCTCTGTCCATCAAAATGCGCACCTCAAGCCTTTCTGCGTGTCATACTGCGCAGACTCCAACCTTGTAAGTTCAATGCTCTATTTTTTGCTATACGAAAAGGTACGTCTCCGAGTGGTTTGCGCTCCTTCGACTCCACCATCCACACTATACCCCGCGGAAGCTAGTAAGACAAGTCTCTGACACCCGCAAAAGCTGTGAGTTGTTTTGGGCTTCGTTCGTAAGTATACCCTTTACAGGTAGTTAAGCATGCGCAAAGAAATGTTTGTTTTTTTATTTTATTTTCGGTGAACATTTTATAAAGTGTCACGCGTAGTTCTCGTAAAAACTTTTGTACAAGATGTAGTAAGCATGACAGTTTAATCTTCCATTGGATTTATTTTTTGTTTTTTCTCTTGCCTTGGCAAGTTGCGCGGGGTATATTTCTAATGGTCCTTTGGAGTGTGCATCACGCATGACAAACTTGTTCCATCACTTTCATCCCAAAGTTTTTTCTATACCTTTACTTTTTTGGAAGGGGCACAACGATTATGAAAACCTTAGTGAATAACCATTGGCGTGCGATGTCGTTTGTTGCGGTGATGACGTTAATCGGAGGTACGTGGTTGTGGCAACGCACCGAAGCACGACAGATTTCCGTCGTTCCACTACTGGCTGTGGGACAAAACGAAACCTACACGCCGATTGATATGGTGCAGCGGGATCGCGTTCGTAACCTTCTGGACCACATTCATCTGGATCGTGATGTGTTGACCGCCTTGAATTTAACCAACGTACAAGCCGAAAATATTCTCAGCGGAGCACGCACCTGGTGCGAGAACAATCTCTCTACCTTGACAACTTTGCAAGACAACATCCACATCAAAGTGGCTGCGGTACGAATCCATGAAAAAAAGTTTCGCACCGGCCCTTTCGATGCGGGTAACGATACGGCGTTAACCCTGACCAGACAAGAACTGTCAGACGCTCGCAGCGCTTACGAAACCTCCATCACTTCCATGAAAACAGCCATGCAACTTGAATTGTCGCCTTCACAACAAGCCACCTGGGAAGCCATCAAGACCGGCTGGGGTCAGCAGATGCCCATTCGCATGCTGGATCTCACGGACGAACAACGCATGGCGGTAAGCAAGGCGACGCGTACCTACAAACGACAGCGCATGGCTTCTCGGGGCGGCGAACAGCGAGCCACGGCGGTGACTACTTACAACAGCAGCATGGATCAGATCCTCACCGTTGATCAGAAAAGCGTGATCGACTCCTTCCACAGCTACTACACAAATTCCTCCATCGCGGTGGCCAGCGCTTTTGATACCGTATTAGCCATCGCCGATCGGGAATAGAACATTAGTTGGTTTTTTTTCGTTTATCGTTGTGAGTTCCTTAGATTTTTGCAAGGGGTGGTTGATTGCGTGGATTCCCAGGCGACAATAGTTCATATGGAGAATCAGGCCAACAGGAGGGTAGATGACGTCGTATATTGCGCGAGTCCACGTACATATCATTATCGCAGCAATAACATCGCAACCCCATTTGTGTTTACGCTTGTTGTTCATGCTGTGTTCTGCACGCTGTTGTACGCACAACCGATCCCACAAGAAACGGCCAAATCAGAATCGGTGGTGATTGATTTTCCGGATCGCGTTGATCTGCAGGTTATGGTCGATTACGTCGGCAAGACCTTGGACGTTCGTTTCATCTACGGCGAAGAACTAAAGAGCCAACTTGTCGATCTGCGTCCGACTCCTGTCACCATCCCGAAATCCAAACTGCTGAATCTGTTGGTGAGTTTGTTGCGCGTGCGCGATCTGGTTTTGGTGGAGCAAACCGACGGATTTTATCGCATCGTGAGAACTGACCAGTCCGCCAGTAGTGTCTCCTACATACTGCCCGGTGATACACCTCCGGATCAACAATCCATGCGAATGGTCACCCAGGTGATGGCTATTCCCTCGGGTGATGTGAAGGGGATTGCCGCTAAACTGGCGCCCTTTTTATCCGCCTCAAAAAGTGGCCTTGTTTCACTACCAAAATCGGGAAGTATCATCATAACCGATTACGAATCACGCATCGCTTTGATTCGGGAATTTATAAAGATTTTGGACGCGGGTGTACAGAATGTGGAGGTCCGCTCGATTCCAATTCCCGGAGCCGATCCAAATGGATTGGCTACTCAGATTACTTCGATCCTGAGCGAAAGTCATCGACTGCGTAATCGAAGCGGCTCACCACCAGCCGTTCGAGGTGACGTCTTTCCGGGTATGATTGTTGTAGTGGGAACACACGATCAAATCGATGAGGCCGTCGCACTCATTCAACAATTTGCGCCTTCAGAGATTGAACTATCCACAAAGAGTTATTCGCCACGTTTCATCAGCGTGGATCGAGTGAAGCAGCTCATCGAACACGTGGTGTTAGCCCCCGGCAGCGGAATCGCAGCGCCGGTGAGTTTGTATGAGGACGCGCCCAGCGGAAGACTCTTTGTCACGGCCGAGCGGCGAACCCACGAAGCAATCGCCCAAACACTGTTACGGGAGGATCAGACGCAGCCACGTACGCAGCGACCGATGCGTGTTTACAGACCCAAACATCGCAAGGCGACCGAGTTGCTCGCGACGATCAGTCAGCTGATGGGGCAGTCGGCGGAAACGACTCATGAACCAATCGCAAGTAAGAGCGACCTAACATCCAACGCGAACACGCGAAGTCGTACACAAGTTCCTCCCCTACCACCTGCGCAAACCTCAGAAACTGTCAACGCTGCGCCATCAGGTTCAGGGATGCGTGTGCAGGGGCCGGATTACATACTTACCGCCGACGAACACACCAATTCGATCCTGGCCATCGGCACAAGAGAGTTTCATGCGCAGCTGGATTTATTGATAGAGGACCTGGACAAACGAAGACCACAAGTGTTAATCGGCATGACGCTGGTGGCCATCACCATGAGCGACTCACTGGATTTTGGCGTAGAACTGGCAGATTCTGATTTGGGGGACGCGTGGGATTTTCTGGTGTTTTCCAATTTCGGATTGTCTTCCATCGATGCGGTGACCGGTCAGCGTGTGCTGGCGCCCGGACTCGGCGGCAACGGAATCTTACTCGGTCCCAACGAGGTACCGATTGTGCTTAAGGCCTTGGCTTCCAAGGCACAGGCCAGAGTGATCTCCACGCCCAGAATATTAGTGAGTGACAACGCCCGGGGCACACTCAAAAACGTGGACGAAGCGCCGTTTACTTCGGTCAATGCCTCGGACACTGTGGCGACAACCTCCTTCGCCGGTTTTGAGTCGGCCGGGACCACGCTCACGGTCACGCCGCACATTTCGCAGCCTGCAGGTGACGAGGCGGTGGGTGATTATCTTACCTTGGATTACGAACTGACCTTTAGTAATTTCAGCGGCAGTTCTCAGTCTGCGACCGTGCCCCCGCCACGAACCACCAACTCGTTTACTTCCACGGTGGAGATTCCCGACGGTTACACGTTGATCACCGGCGGACTGATCGTGGAGAACAAGAGCGAGTCGGTCAGTATGATTCCTATACTGGGTGAACTGCCGGGGATCGGATTTTTATTCAGGAGCAGCTCACGGCAGAACACCAAGACCAAGATTTTTGCGTTTATTCGTCCCACGATTTTAAGAGACGATGAGTTCGAGGATCTGAAATACATCACACTTAAAGACATTGAATCCGCTGGGATTGAGACGGACCAGGACAACACGCAGGGTGAACCGTTATGGATGCGCTAGACACCACATCCTCTGCGGTCGATTCCGCGGTCACGGATCCGGCGATTCTATCAACCGTCAAACCCGTTGCGGATTCACAAACCATTGCTTCTAAAAAAACAATTGTAGCAGATGAAGTTTCAACTCTCTTTGTAGAAAGTGTGCCGATCGGCTTTGCACGGCGTTTCGGTGTACTTGGTTTCACAACCGAAAACAACGTCATGACCGTGGCCGTCGGTCACACGGATTCACTGCACGCGTTGGATAAAATCACAGCGCTGCTGGGCGTGGCCACGGAGCCGGTGTGGGTGGAAGACGCCATCACTCAGCAAGCCATCAACGAAGCCTACGGTGCCCGCGACAGCGGCGTGGATACGGTGATCGAAAACCTCGCGGAAGCTTCTGTCGAATCACTCGTGGATGAATTGTCATCTTCTGGCGATCTACTCGACAGCGCAGCTGCGTCACCCGTAACCCGTCTGGTAAATCTGATTCTCCTCGAAGCGGTCAAACGAAGAGCCTCCGACGTTCACATTCAACCGCTGGATCAACTGTTGCAGATACGCATGCGCATCGACGGCGTGCTCTATGACTACATTCAACCACCACACTCACTGCTCGAGAAAATAGTCAGTCGCATCAAGGTGATGGGACGCATGAACATCGCGGAAAAACGGTTGGCTCAGGACGGTCGTACCACGGTTAAGGTGGGCGACAAGACCATCGACCTGAGAATCTCGTCGCTACCCACTTCATACGGAGAGCGGATTGTTCTTCGGTTGCTGGACAAATCGGCGCGTCTTTATCGTCTGCCCGAACTGGGCATGAGCGATCGCGATATGACTACGTTCAGCGCGTTGATTCAGCGTACCCACGGCTTGTTCTTGGTCACCGGTCCAACCGGATCGGGTAAGAGCACGACGCTTTACGCCGCTTTACAACAATTGAACCACAAGGAGTTAAACATCCTGACCTTGGAAGACCCCATTGAGTATCAGTTGCCGGGGATTTCCCAGACGCAGGTTTCGGAAAAAAAAGGGATGACTTTTTCCACCGGACTGCGTACGGTGCTACGCCAGGATCCCGACGTGATCATGGTGGGTGAGATTCGTGATGAGGAAACGGCGCGGATGGCTATTCAGAGCTCACTCACCGGCCATCTGGTGTTTAGCACGCTGCACACCAACGACGCTTCGGGTGCGGTGGCTAGGCTGTTGGATCTGGGAGTGGAGCCCTATCTGGTCGCGGGCAGTTTAATCGGAGTGTTGGCCCAGCGTTTGGTGCGCTGCGTCTGTAAGCAATGCAGCAAACCAAGGATCACGACACGCCGCGATGTTGATTTGTTGCAATTGTCCGAACAACGACTCGGAGAAACCGTGTGTGAATCATCCGGCTGTGATCATTGCAACGATACCGGCTACCGTGATCGGGCCGGGATCTTTGAGTTGCTGGTGTCCCACGACGCGTTGCAGGATTTGATTGTTCATGGCGCACGCAGTCATGAAATCAAAGAGATCGCTTGCAGCCATGGCATGCGAACGCTGCGTGACGACGCCATCGACAAGCTGTTTCAGGGCGTGACCACGATGGAAGAGGTGATTCGAGTGACACAGAATGAGAATTCAGAAGTTAGAGATTAGAATTTGGAACTCTATATCGTGAGTGAAGGGTCAATCTTAATTCGGTTTTTTGTAATTTGTAATTCTTAACTGGTAATTATATTATGCCCGTATACTCTTACACCGCTACCGACCTGACCGATCAATCCTTGACCGGAACGCTGATCGCGGAAACTCCCGCGTTGGCCCGGCAGCAGCTGCGTCTGCAGGGATTTCAAATCGAGTCGTTTCGTGCGGCCAGGCTATTCGATCATCAATTTTCACTACGATTTTCACTACGAAAAGGTTTGTCTTCGTCTGCGCGGAGACGGGATCAAGTGGCTGAAATAGCGAGGTATCTTTCGCTGTTATTGCGTTCGGGAGTACCCCTGGCCCAGAGCCTGGAGGTGATCACGCGGCAGTGTAAGGGGAACATCAACCTCATCCTGAAGGAAATTCGTGATCGGGTCACCAATGGCGCGGCGTTTGCCGATGCGTTGTCGCATCACAGCGAATGGTTTGACTCGCTGTTTGTCAGCGCGGTGCGTATGGGTGAATTGTCCGGCCATCTGGAGGAATCATTGGCCGAACTCGCGGATTATCTGCGTTCACAACAACAGCTACGTAATCAGCTGACCAACGCCCTGACCTATCCGGCGATTTTACTTTTTGTGGGTGTCTGTGTTGTTTTGTTTTTAATGACGTTTGTGATCCCCGAATTGCTGACGGTGCTGACGGCGTCAAATCGTCCGCTGCCCGCCTCGACCATGTTGTTAAAGCATGGCTCGGATTTTCTGTTGAATCACTGGCTGATCCTGACGTTTGGAGGTTGTGGAATCACCGCACTGATCGCGTGGTTCTACGGAACGGATAATGGTCGTCGCAGGATACAACGAATGCAGCTACAAATCCCGATCTTCGGCGCATTGATCCAAAAAAGCATCGTTGCACAGTTCGCCCAGCGTATGGCCATCTTGCTCAGGACGGGGATTCCTTTTGTGGAGGCGGTTCGATTGGTGGCGGATCAGACGCGCAATCTGCTTTTGGCGGATGAACTGCGTGCGATGGAAAAATCGGTCGCGTCCGGTTCTGACATTGCGCCCACGATGGAACATTCAATCATATTCCCGCCGGTGGTGGCACACCTGGTGGCGGTGGGTCAAGACAGCGGTGAATTGCCGCACATGTTAAGCGAACTCAAAACCCGCTTTGAAGCGGAGGTGCAGCTGGCAACCACACGGTTCACCACTGCGCTGGAGCCGCTGCTGATCATCGTATTAGCCGCAGCGGTAGGCTTTGTGGTGTTTGCCTGTTTGATGCCCATGCTGGAGGCCACGAGGGGAATGGTATGAGAAGGAAATTCAGAATGAAAAATTTAGAATTTAGAAAAAGATCCAAACACAACTGCAACTCATTCAACATTATAAATTCTAATTTCAGAATTCAACGAGGATTTACCCTCGTTGAACTGATGGTAGTGGTGGTCATCCTCGGCGTGCTGGCCACCGTAGTCACCGTTTCGGTACAGGACTACCTGGTGAAGGGAAAGCAGAACGCCGCCAAAACGGAAATCGCCCAGATCAACAACGCTTTGCAGTTGTTTTTCACGGACTTCGATCGTTATCCGGACAACGACGAGGGACTTGAGATGCTTAAAAAAACAACCGCTTCCAATCCACATGGCATATTGCGCGGCGATCTGCTTGATCCCTGGGGAACGGCTTATGTGTACGTTTATCCGGGGCTACACGGCCCGTTTGATATCTGCAGCTACGGCGCCAACGGTCAGGAAGGCGGCACGGGCGGTGATCTGGATATTTGCAGTTATGTGCTGGATCAATAAGTAACCGAAAAAAGTGATGACAAAAACAGGTAATCATACAAAGGGTAAAGAGGGGTTCACGCTGATTGAGCTCGTGGTGGTGATGGCGCTGATGTCGGTTGCGGTTTCGATGACGGTGTGGCGGCTGGATGGTTTGACCGAGCACGGCCGTTTGCAATCCACGGCGTCGCAGATTCTGTCGCTGGTAGAGCTCACACGGACCCATGCACAAACTTCGGGGTCACCGCGTTTGATCGAGTATGTGAAAAATCAGGATCAACTTGTGATCCGTCAACCTCAAAACATGAACCAATCCATGAACAAAGAACGGTCCTGGAACTCAGGTCAAACGTACGAGCTGGCTACCGGTGTACACATTACAACGGTTTTACTGGAGGGTACTCGAGACGCGTCTGAAATGAACGATCGAAGAAACTTGCGCATCGGTGCGGACGGACATTTTTGTGCGCACATGGTGATACTCAGTTTGCACGACAGATACGCGGTCGTGGTGCTCAGCCGTTATGAATCTCCTTACGTAGTATTTACAGACCAGAAGCCGCAAACCGCTTCCTACGACCTGTTGATGTTACAGCTTCATCAAATTCGTAATGAAAATGAAAACATTCGTGAAAACAATGCAAATAAAACGTAATTGTAAAAATGCGTTAACTTTGATCGAGGTGGTGGCATCGCTTGTGCTGCTGGCGACCACGGTGACAGCTCTATTGGCGACCCACAGCCGGAGTTTGCAACAACTCACGAACATTAATCAGCAGGAGACCGCAGCGAGTCTTGCCCAAGAATTGATCACAGAATGGCAACTCGACGAATCGGAATCTGAACCCCCACCTGAAGGAAATTTCAAACACAAACCCGGCTGGCGATGGGTTAGAGACGTTATACCTTACGAGCCGACCTACACGAACAAAATCAACCAGATTACACTGAAGCTATTTTATCAGAGAGATCACGAAGAAAGTGAAATAGTCACTCGGATCACCTGGCTGGAGAGAGTGGATGAATCGTAATACGGGTTGTATCCACTCAGGCATGAACCAGATTAAGGCACGTAAGTGCTTTACACTGATTGAGGTGTTACTGGCCATGACCTTAACCACCGTTGTGATGACACTGACGGGCAAGATCGCGGTTCAGACCATTCAGGCGCGTAACAGGGTGAACGATATTCTGACGGATCACCATCGTGAAGCTCTGGTGGTTGACCTGATTGAGCGTGATATTCGCAACATGTTACCCGTGCTCCCTGACGACCAGACCTCCGTTCAGCTGTTCGGCGCGCCACAACAAGTGTTACAACTGAGTGTGATGGCGGCTATACACGACGACGACGCTTCACTGCATCTGATAAAGCAACCGGCCACCATTCGCTATCGACTGATTCGGAACATCTCGGGTGATCACCGGTTTGATCTGATTCGCGAGACCATCGATCGTACGGACGCCGGGGCATTACCCGTAAAAGAGACCATCGCTGCGAACGTGAAGGAATTCAGCGTGCATATTCTCAGCAAGAACAAGTGGCTCAAAAGTTACCCGCAGCGGGATCGACATTTGGATCCTCCACGGGCGGTGAGGATTTTGCTGAGTTGGAACGATGGTAACAACAAATCAGTAGTAAGAACGTGGGAAATGACTGATGCTAATTAACTGTTTTATAAAATCTCAACCACGGCGTAGAAAGGCGGTCGCACTGATCACCACACTGCTGTTGATCACGCTGTTGATCGCGGTGACCTCTCAGTTGGTCACGGCCACTGCCGTTGAATCGGTCTCTGCCGCACGTCGTCACCGCAGTCTTTTACATGAACTGGCCGTACGCAGTGCGCTGATCGTGGTCACGGACAGATTGTCTGCCCAGGACGGTCAAGACAATCCATTGATCCGAGAGTTGGATCAGTCCGGAGCAGCAGAAACTTTGGTCTCGGTCGGGCCGCTTACGGTTCGATGCGTTTTACGTGACGACGCTTCAAAATTTAATCCCAACCTATTTCCCAGAGCGGATCAGCAAAACATTCTCCGTCGCAAATTAAGCTTATTGCGCGATCAGCTATCGTTGCCACCGGTACAGCCGTTGATCAAACCACTAAGCACAAAAAATGCGTCTGCCGCCGGAGCGGTTTTTTATGGATTCGATCAGTTGTTTACGGGCATCGCACCAGGTGCGATTATTAGATGGAGTAATGATTCTGGAGCGGATGTATCCAACGTCTGGTCAGATATGATCACATTCTGGGGCGACGGCCGCGTTAATCTGCGACGTGTGAATGAAACGGTGTTGGAAGCGGTATTGGAGGATGTTGAAGCGGGGCTCGGCAGGAGAATTCTTGACGCCCGAACTACCGATCGAACCATGAATTTCTTGCAGGCGGGTTTGATCGGGGTCAGCGCCGAAATTCGAGAACGAGTGGCTTCGAGGTTGACGATTGATTCGCATCGATATTCCATCATGATAGAAACATCTCTGGAAGCCGATCGAAGACGCTGGTTAGTTGTGGCCGTAATAGACCAAGGGGAATTCCAGTTACTCCATCGGAGTCAGCTGACATGGTAACGCGGCGATTCATCCATTCCATCAACACTCTCCTAAAAATCCTGCGCGTGGGATTCGTGGTTATGATTCCGCTTATATCCTATCAAATGTGGAGTTCATCCCCCCCGCCACCGCAACGTACGACACCATCTATCACACAAATGGCCGCAGAATATACTTCTCCCAAAAAACATGAGTTAGCCTGGTACGCACCGCTTTGGCAGCGCGATCTGAAACAGCCACCGATCCCGTCCGTGGCCAAGCAACTGATCAAGCGCGAAGAGTCGGGGCCGACACCCACGCTAATTGCAACGTTGGTGGAACCGAAAGGTCGATTCGCTCATTTAAGGGGAAAAACCGGCCGGTTGCAGCTCAAAGGGATTGATGAGTACGTCGATGATTTTCAGGTGCGGGCCATCGAACCCGGACGTGTGCAACTTCAAAACGGTCACGGCGTTTTTTGGGTTACCATCCCTAAATCCAAGGGGAGCCACTAGATGAAATCGCAACGAATAGTTTGCGTACTCACCGATGAATCGATCCGTGTCGTAGTGATTGAATCGAATGGTCGAAACGATGATGTCGTCGCGCGTTCACAGCTGGGGTACACGTTACCGGATAGTTTGTTCGTTGACTTCGATCCGGAATCGTTAAGCGAAACAATTTTCCAATCGCTGCAATCGATCGAAAAGGATATGGTTGCGATCGATCTGGTGATTCCCATGCAATGGTGTTTTACACACGCTCTCGACAATCCACACAAAAAAATTAACGAGGAAGCACTTTCTTATTCCTTCGAGCAGTATCTGCCGCTTCCTCTGGAAGAACTTACCTGTGCGTACCAATCCTGTGCAGGCGGCCTGGTCTTAGCGGTGGCCGTTCCCACGACCCCGATGGCGGAGCTCATGACGTTTTTATCCAACAAGGGAATTGAAGTTCGGCGAATCCTGATCGATGGTTTGGTTGCCTTACAAAGCGTAAGTAAGGATGAAGAATCTACCGAAGTGTTATTTGTCGACCACCGCTGGGTGCGATCATATCGAACCGCTCATTCTCTCGAGCAAAACGGCACGGTTATTGTGGGTGTTGCTGAAAACTCCTATTCGCTTCCCAATCTTATTGAAACAATAGAGCAGAGAATGCCAGTACAGAATCAGCCGTGTGAATGGACGGTGTTTGATTTGGCTGATCGTTATAACGACAAAGCAGAAGAGCAAATTGACCACGTTACATCGTTGCATTCTTCGCAGGAAAGTATCGATTGCCTAGCGATCAGCGCTGCATCTTCCTTGCCAACGCTTGATCTTAGAACCGGCCCCTTAGCCGGTAACGGTCGCTGGCAATCAACGCTACGACTGGTTCAGCAGTGTCTGGTCTGTCTGCTGTTCATTACGATGATCTCGATTGTAGGCTTACAAGTACATACGAATACGTTGACACAACATCTTGTGGTGATTAGTGGTGCTCGATTGGAGGTCTACCAACAAGTGTTCGATGTGGATAGACTGCCGCCCGGCGCAGCCGTTCGACTCGCCTCCGAGAAAATACGTCTGGAAGGATTAAC
>CBDTZI010000038.1:0-13792 GCA_965364865.1 uncultured bacterium
TTGCACCGGCAACCACGCCGTTGATCTTAACGACTTCGGCGTGTTTCAGCAGTGCATTGTCGGTCCGGACGACGTTCCGGGTGCGGGTTGTGAGTGCGCTGACCTGGACAACGATTCGGACGTCGATTTGCGAGACGCCGCGATATACGCTTTACAGTTCGGAGTGGGTTCCTGAGAAATCATAAAAAACTCATGCCCATCAGGCCCAAAGCTTGAATTGCGTCACAGCTGATACAAAAGCGCTTCCAACTCAATGGTCGAGTTTGAAAAGTTCACAGGCTCTTTCCCCGCCGACTTGATTGCGTGTACTCCTTCGCATCACTTCAACTACTTCGTTGTCAAGTCATGTTCGATTTATGGCGATGACCCTATCGTTCAGGCTGGTGTCTGCACCGATTTTAATACGATCTTGCGGCTTGAGTCGCCTCCCCTTAGAGTGTGATCTGGAGATTATAAAATCGGAGAGCGGCTATATCTCGCATAGCCGCAGTTATGGAGAGTCGATTCGACGTCACGAAACCCGACGTCGTGTGTTTGACCTAACTCAAAGGAGTGTAAGATGGTTACGATCGGAATGAATTACAACGTATTGCCGGGCAAGGAAGAAACCTTCGAGAATGCGTTCAATAAAGTCGTCAAGGCGATGGGTGGAATTGACGGACATTCTAATACGCACATGTTTTGCGACATCAATGATCGCCAACATTATCTCATCGTTTCGGAGTGGAGCAGCAAGCCTGCTTTTGATGACTTCATCGCCTCTGACACCTTCAAAAATGTGGCCAACTGGGGTAAAGAACAGATTCTCTCAGGCCGCCCTTCTCATGAAGTGTATGGAGGCAACGACGCAACCGATGCTGAAAAATGCCCGGCGGGCATGCACTAAGACATCCATGCTTGGTCGTAACGACTGACATCGTCGAGCAAAAACGTAAGGTAGATTCCGTTGTGTAACACGGACCGATTTTCGCTGCGCGTCGCAATTCTCAAAGCTGGAAAGTACGAACCATAACGAGTTTGTGCGCGGGGATGCCTTGGACTTGTATCACCCTACCAGGACTCGCCCAGGCCGTAGTGCGGATCGGTCGTACGATATACATCCATCGCGGCTGACATTTGCGCTTGAAGTTTTTCATTGCGGTGATCGGAATGGGGATGAGTGGAAAGTAGCTCCGGCTTTGCTTTCTTTCCCTTGGCGTTCATTCTTTACCAAAACCTGACCGCTTCGCGCGGATCATATCCCGCTCGGGCGACGAACAGAAGACCAATTTGGTCCGCCTCCAGTTCGTGTGTTCGACTGAACGGAAGTAACACACCAATATTGGCACCAAGCCCGAATGCACCCATCACACGCTTTCGTTTGGCGGGAGATGCTTTTTTAAATTCGTTGGTTACGGCCTGCTCAATAACACCAGACACCATCCCCTGACTCATTCGCTCTGCACCATTTCGGGCGATGGCGTGTGCCACTTCATGCCCGAGTACGGCAGCCATTCCGGCTTCGTTCTTCATGAACGGGAGGATGCCCGTGTACACCGCAATTTTACCGCCCGGCAAACAGAAGGCGTTACGCATGGGTGATTCGATCAAAGCAAACTCCCATTGAAAGTCGTCGCGCCCGGCTACGGCGGCAATGCGTTTTCCCACCCTACGAAGCACATTGGTCATATCTTGGTCCGGACTGAGTTTTTCTTTTTTGAGAGTTTCTTTATAGGCTTGTGCACCCAAGCTCAATTCCTGTTGCGTTGAAATCAAAATGAGTTGCTTGCGGCCGGTGTTTGGAACCGTCGCGCAGCCTGTTCCCACTGCAGCCAGTAATCCAATGAGTAAACTCTGGAACAAACACCGTCTGATGATCATCGTAACCCATCTCCTGAAAGAATGATTTCGTTACATACTTCTACGATTGTGGGGTATGAAGACCCATGCGGGACTTTAACGGCGCGGTGAATATTCGTCCAACATCGATTTATTGGAAATGATTTATTTTGAACTGGGTGATTTCCCATTGGTAGAATCGGGGTCGAACTTTGTGTTTTTAATTTTTGCAAACCATTCATCCTGCTTGACTTTATCGCCGAGCGCCTCATACAAATCGACGTATAAAGTGGCTGATCGCAGCACCTCGTCGTGGTCGGGGCCATATTGAATGATGGCATTTTGATAACACAACTCCACCAGCGGCTGAGCCTCCTTCAATTTCTTCAGATCGATCAGAATATTCACTAACAAACCCAATGAATTGATTGTATCGGGATGGCTGTTCCCCAGCAGTTTCTGTTGGCCCTGGTAAATAGGTCGTATAAGGTGTTCTGCCTGATCCAATTGACCACGAACAGCCAACGTTGTGGCGAAATTTTTTGCACGTCGCAAGGTATACGGATGATAATATCCCAACACCCGTTCGCTCAGTTCAAGTGTTTTCGTAAATAGTTCATACGCTTCATCCGTTCGATTCATTTTCATCATCAAGACGGCCATGTTACTCATCGAAAAAATCGTGTCCGGATGATCATAACCCAAAGTCGAAGTTCTCAATTCCAGGCATTGACGCAACAGGGGTTCCGCCTCATCCAGTCGACGGGTGTTCTCCATCAACAGCACGCCAAGATTATTCATGAGGACTAATGTTTTTTCATGATGGTCGCCATACTTACTCAGATATTCCTGATAAGCGTCTCGGTAAAGGGTTTCTGCTTCTACTTTCTTCCCCAGTATTCGCGACACATTCGCCAGCGTATTCATAAGAATCAGAGTATCCACCCCGTCTGCACCTTCCACCCGTTTTGCAATGACCAATGCATTGCGTAACAGTGTTTCCGCTTCCTTAATTTTTCCCGCTCGCTTTAAGGCATTCCCCAGGTAGGAAGCCGATGCCAATGTGTGGGGGTGATCCATTCCCAACTTATTTTTTCGGATATCGTAAGCCTGCCTTAAATGATGCTCTGCTTGAATCAGTTCGCCAATGGATTGGTATGTAAAAC
Source organism: uncultured bacterium (assembly GCA_965364865.1). Taxonomy (GTDB): domain Bacteria; phylum Planctomycetota; class Phycisphaerae; order UBA1845; family UBA1845; genus CBDTZI01. The sequence continues at coordinate 2,985 of CBDTZI010000038.1, forward strand.
CAATGGTTCGATGGAGCGTGGCACGCACCAGCGGTCGGTCTTGCAATGAACCGTTCAATTTGCTGGCTGAGGTGTCGAGAATCTGTCTGACCGTAACTTCTTCACCACGAGTATTTTCAGGTCGGATGGATGATAGCATATCCTGTAAAAACTGGCTGATTTCCTGATGGGTCGCCGCTTCTTTTTCGGCTCGTTTGCTTTGTGCGGTGGCACGAATCGCCTGCGTGGTGGTGGCTGCAATACCGGCCAACAAGGTGAACATCACAACACAAGTCGCAATAAAAACCATTTTATTGCGTTTCACAAATTTGCGAAACAGATAAGACCGACTTGGTGGACGTGCGGAGATCGGTTTGCTTTTGATAAAACAATCTATGTCGTTGGCAAATTCAACCACCGTGGTGTAACGACGATATCGATCCTTTTCGATGGCTTTGGAGATAATGGTATTGAGATCACCGCGAAACGTATGGTCAATGGAACTCAGTGGAACCGGAACCGAATCGCGGATGATCCGTAAGGCTTCAGGAATGGGTTTATGATGCAACTCGTGCGGCAACTGTCCGGCGAGCAGCTCATAACCAATCACGCCCAGCGAATAAATATCGGTTCGATGATCCAGGTCCTGCGGATTCCCGATGGCCTGTTCCGAACTCATGTAAGGGACCGTACCCACCAGTTGTCCAACATTCGTATGAAGTGTCGTCACTTGTATATCCGAATCCGTCACCCTGGCGACACCAAAATCCAAAATTTTCGGTTGTCCATCCTTGGTAATCAGGATGTTCGCCGGCTTGAGATCGCGATGAATGATCCCCTTGTTGTGGGCGTATTCGACGGATCGACATATCTTGACCAACAGAGATAGCCGTTGATTAACGGAAAGAACGTTCTCGCGAACATAGGTTGTTAAGGGCAACCCTTCGATGTACTCCATGACGAAATATGGGGTAGAAACATGGCCAACCGTTTCGGTACCGGCGTCATAAATCTGGGCGATTCCGGGATTTCTAAGTTGACTGAGGATTTGGATTTCGTGACGAAATCTTTTTGTGGATTCCGAGGTCAAATGTGTGCTGTTGATGACCTTGATAGCTACTTGACGATGTGGTTCTATTTGTTCACCCAAATAGACAATTCCCATCCCCCCCACGCCAAGCAGGCCGATCACTTTATAAGGTCCAATGACCTCTGGTAGATGTTGCAGAACATCGGCTGGGGAGGCGGTCCAGAATCCCGCTGAGTCGATGAGTGATGGTTTTGGGCTTGCAGCTGACCCCTTCTCGTCTGACATGGTTTGTCAAAACCCCCTTTCTTTGGTTCAGGCCAGGTTGCGATTATAGTAAATTTCGTGATTCCGGCAAAGAAAAAAAGAGGATTGAGTGAAAATTCCAAAATATTTTTCATGGGTATATCACGCCAGCGTGGCATCAATGTCTATCTTGGGTATCCGTAATCGCGTCTACGATCAGGAATCGTTTTTGTGTTGAATAAAAGTCTGATAACATATAAAGATAGATATTGTGTGTTCGTCCGATGATAAAAACCGACAACAACCGTATACTACCCGTAAACCACAGCCTTGCTCTTTATGCAAGAAACTCAAGGCGTAGAATCATGCAAAGGGATGTGTTCCCGACAACTCATCGCACATGGATAGGCCAGAAACTGCGTGAAGGCGGTCCTGCGCGTAGCGAGATCAACCATCATGTGATGACGCTGTATTCACATCCCTTACAGGTATATTTTTCCGGTTGCAGAGATCGCTGGCTGGGCGATCCACAGGATATAGTAGCTGGTTTTTTCGCCGATCGTCTCGCCAAAGATGGATTCCTGAACCATTGGGAAAACAGCAACTTACGCTTGCGTCGATGGTTAATGAATGCGTTTTGCTTTTTTCTATCTGAATTAAAGCGAAAACGGAAGCGTGACCTCCGATCTGAAGCAACCGCCGTAAACGATAAGGTTCTGTCTACTACACCCGAAACTTTAATGGAACGTGCGTTCGTGGAATCTCTCGTTCGTGAATCGCTGAATCAAACACAAGAACAATGTCTTCGTCAGGGATTGGGTGATCATTGGGGTATTTTCGTCCGTCATCATTACGAGGACCAGACTTATCTTTCAATTGCAAAAGAGTTTGACATCTCCGCGGATCGCGCGACGGTGATGTCTCGCACCGCCGCTCGAAGATTTCGCATCATACTGCGTCATTTACTCGGTGGTGACGGTGCCGCGGAAGATGAGATTGACCAGGAAATTCGATCCTTATTGGAAATAAGTTCATCATGAGCAGCTCTGACCACTCATCCGAATCCCGTTTTTCTGATCTGTCTACCTCAGACGCGTCCAAGCTCCTTCAGCTGGGCTTGAACATTCCAGAAAGACCGATTGACCAGTTGATGGATCGCCTCAACCAACCGGACGGACTCAATTGGCTCGATCTTCAACTCTCCGAAGAACCCATCTCCATGTTTGGTTCCCCTAAACAATTGCTGGTCAAGGGTGATATCACGCTCGACCAACTGAAGAAAATTAAACAACAATCCAAAAAACTATTGTCTTCCCATCCTGATTATTCCTCGCGAATGCAAGCGACCATTGGATATTTTTTCTCTATCGCAGCATCCCTGTTACATCATCAAACACTTCTATCCAACAGGAAACGCGAGGAAATTAAGGCGGCTATGGATGACCTCTCCGCGATTACATCCGATCCCTGGTCAGATTTTTTCAAATCCGCTTCCCAACACACTCAAACCGCAGAAACCATGTCGAATCCGAGCGCGTAATTTTTTGTAATTGCGCGCCGCTCAACCCTACAAATTACTACCTGATAGTGACGTTCGGGTACAGCCAGATTTGAAAATATCAATACCTCGTAAGGAGGTGCGAGAAAGATGAGAATTCCACAAAATTCTATAGGTGCAGGTGCGATCGTTCTGTGGGGAATGGTTGCGTCTGTTTCACAAGCACAATGGGTCGATCAGAGTTTTGATCTGCAAGTTGGCTGGAACAGTATTTATTTGGAGGTGGATCCCGCTCCCGAAGAGGCAGACACTCTCTTCGGCGGCCTGCCGATCGATCAAGTGTGGAGTCGTACACCCTTTACGGTGATCAACGGACCACCGGAATGCGTGAACCCGGAAGACCCGGCTTGCCTGCCTGCGGCGGACACGGGTTGGTGGGTGTGGTATCCTCAGTCAAACCCTGCCCGCGTCGCAACCAATCTAAGAAAGATTCGCGGTGGACGCGTGTACCAGATTCTCGCCACCGCACCCACCACGTTGAATGTCTCGGGAATTCCAAATCAATCCGCGGCCAAATGGCGCTCTGGATTTAATCAAAAGGGTTTTCATGTCGTAAGTGATATAAATAATGCCCCAACTTTTGCTGATTATTTGTCAGGGTCATCCGCACTCAGCAATGCATCGGTATACGAAACCGCGAGCGATGGCCTTCCCACTCCCATTGTTGATCCCGCGACAACAAAAATTATACCGGGAAAAGGATACTGGGTATCGTCTTCGCAAAATGTTGAATATGACGGTCCTCTGGCGATCGATGCGGGATCGCGCCGAGGCATCGATTACCGCGTCAACATTGCAGAACATTCTGTAGATATCACCAATCAACTTTCTGGACCTGCTCAATTTACGATCACTTATCAACCCTCAACGATCGTTCCGCTGGGTCCATTGGAACTGCCCATGAACGAAGGCAATGTCCCACTTTCGTGGTTGGATTATGGAGAAATGAACCCGAATGATGCTTTGACCTGGAAATCGTTGTCATCAAAAACGTGGTCACTGGACGCTTCGGCTACGGTTGGCGCTGAGCGTTCGATTCAACTGGCGGTGAATCGCAGCGGCCTGGGTGGTGCGTTGCTGAATGGCGAGGGATTGGGCAGTCAATACGAAGGTATTCTTGAGGTGACCAATGGAGCGGGCTATCGCCGCTGGTTACCCGTTGCGTCACAGGTATTACCTGGCATCAGTAACACTGTCTCAGGCGGAGCGGTTAATCCAAAACCGGGTCTGTATTTTGGAACGGTTACGATCGATCAAGTCGCCTGGATCACCGCGGGTGCTCGTGTGTGGACAAATGATGATCCCAACGATCCGACCCTGGTACCCAACCCGGATCAGGACACCACTTTGCTTCGCCCCACACCGGCTGAATTTACTTTTCCTGTACTGATCCATTTGAGTCAAACCGGCATGTATAAACTATTAAAAGAAGTGACTTATCTTTTCGATCCCGGGGATGAACAACAAAACAGACCGTCTCAGTTTGTGTTAGCCACGCCCGCGTGTGATCCGGCGGTCTGTGGTGCGTTTGTAAGTGGCAGCATTCAGAATGGCCAACCATTTGCCCGCAGAATCAGTACCGCTGCCTTTTCGTTCGCGGGAGATTTATCATTGTCCGGAGGATTTGATTCTTCGTTAACCGGCCAGACAATTCTCGCACAGGATGATCCACACAATCCATTTCATCATAGATACCATCCCGACCACGATTGCGATCAGGAGGGTGAATGTTATGACATTACGCGGAATCTCACTTTCACAACCGACGCAGGCCCGCCACTCAACGAAACGCGTCCAGGCTGGGGTGATCGTTTTCTTACGGGAACCTACTTTGAATCAATCAACGGATTAAACAAAAATCCCATACAGGTCGCAGGCCGTTTTGAAATTTCACGAATCTCAACGATCGCGACATTAAATGCGCAATAAGGGGAAGATAAACATGAAACATAAACATCGAAATTGGATCATAAGGCTCATCATCATCGTAGTTACCTGGTGCGCATTTACATCCCCCGCGAGTGCTCAATATCAAATTGATAAACTACTCGGTTCAAACTCCAACACCAACGATGAGTTTGGACTGTCCGTCGACGTCAGCGGCGACTTTGCGGTGGTCGGTGCACCGTACGACAGTGGCCCGTGCCTTCGGGGTGAAACATGCACAAATAAAGGCGCAGCTTTTGTTTACAAACGCAATAATAATGGCACCCCGGCGGATCCGTCCGATGATTCCTGGACGCAGTACGCCAAGCTCTTTGCCAGTGATGCACAAAATGGTGATCTATTCGGATGGTCGGTGTCCATCAATGGAACATGGATAGCGATTGGAGCACCTTATGAAGATGCATTGGCATCCAGCGCGGGAGCGGTTTATGTATTTCGTTATAGCGGTTCCACCTGGTCGCAAAATTCAAAAGTCACCGCCGGTAACGACGCTGCGGTGGGAGATATTTTTGGATGGTCCGTCGCTCTTGCAAAAGGACCGGCCAATCTGTTTACACCCTTTCTTGTGGTGGGTGCGCAATTTGCGAACCAAAGCGGGCAAGGCAATACCGGAAAAGCCTATGTATTCAGGCGCGAATTTGTCTTTGTTAGCTTTGTCTGGTCTAGAAAAGCAATTTTAAGCCCAAGTGAGCTTAACACCAATGATAACTTCGGATTTTCGGTCGCGGGATCATTCGGCGATTCTACGAATCGAGCTGTGATCGGTGCACCCTATGATGATGATTGGGGTACCAATTCGGGGTCTGCTTTTGTATATATCGAAAACGGCAGTGGAAATTGGCTTTTACAACAAAAATTACCCGTTTCTGCCAGCAATCCGAAGGCGGGATCGCTATTCGGATACTCCGTTTCTGTCGCAACCCATAAACAACTGAATAGAGACCAGATTGTTGTGGGTGCGCCTTTCTATGACTATGGAAGCCCTTTTTCAATTATTGATAGTGGGGCAGTCAATGTTTACAACTTCAATGGATTTGCTCTTGTATGGCAACACAGACAACAATGGCATGGCGGGCCAAATGATCTCATGGGATTTTCGGTGGCGACCAATGGCAAAGCAATTGTAACTGGCCTGCCGGAAGATACCTACTCGGGATCGTCTTCCGGTTCTGCCTATCTCATACGCACATGCAATGCAGCATGGACTGATACCACAACCCAATATCTCAACCCTTCCGATGGTCAGGCCTACGATCGAATTGGATATTTCGTTGGAATCGATGAATTCCATGCCATACTCGGTGCGCCATTTGAAGATACCCGAGGGGCGAGTGCAGGCGCAGCGTATATCTTTGCTCAAGGATTCGACGTCGATCTCGACACCATCCTCGACGATTGCGATAACTGCCCTCTCGACGCAAACGAAAATCAAAATGACGAGGATGCAGACGACAACGGTGACGTTTGCGATATATGTCCGGGATTTGATGACTACTTACTTGGTGACGCTGATACCTTACCCGATGACTGCGACAATTGTCCTTCTGCGGATAACGAAGACCAACTTGATACAGATGGCGACGGGTTCGGTGATGTGTGTGACAATTGTCCGCTCACCCCCAATGGCCCAACACTCAGCACATGCGTTGCGGGAGATGTAGCTACATGCCAATCCGACGAAGAGTGTGACACAAGCTTAAATTCGCTGGATGGACTTTGCACTCGAACGATTGGCTACTGTTCAGCGGGCAACGTCGGATCATGCGCGAAGGATGAACACTGCGACACCTCCAACCAGAGTAACGACGGTGTATGTACGATAAGCGGTGTTTGCGTAGCCGGGTTGACCTTAACGTGCAATGCTCATGCAGATTGTGACAACACCGGCGGTGATGGTGTTTGCGCTGACGCACAGATGATTGGTAACGCATTAGCAGGCGACGTAGATAGCGATGGTGTGGGCGACGTTTGTGACTATTGCGCCGGTGATAATAACAACCAGGCAGACTTTGATGGCAATGGACTAGGTGATGTATGCGACCCGGCCTTCAGTATCGGCGACGTACTCATGCCACCCGACGCTATTCAATTCCCTGCATACGCCAACGTAGACATCGACGTCACGGGCTTAGAGATGATGGTTTGCATGGGAGGTGGACCTGACGACGGTTTAACCTGCGTGACCGATGAAGATTGTGCCTCTGACACTATGAATACCGGGGTCTGTGGACCGCGAGGCATCTTTTATTACGATAGAGTGTATGGCGATGAAATCAACGGTTGGGAAGGTCGGTTTTTTGTCAACGAGCCGGGCGTCAATGTAATCCAGTGGCTTGATGTGAATGCCCAGGCGGTGGGTGATCCGGTCATCTATGTAGCCACCGATAGCGTAGCCACCACGCCCCCAAACGCACCGTACGATATCATGAGTGTTAATTTTTATCTAGACTGGTTCAATATCGGCGCGGGCGCCCCGGTGATCAACGATACAAGTTTTGAACCGGTGTTTCGCTTTAACTCAACTTATTCTAAGAACAACCCCCCTCTACAACAACGAGATGTTGAATATGTCAGTAATACCTTTACAGTCAATAACAGCATAGACGGAAAAATCGTAATTCAATACACCGATGGACCCGGCGGACAAATGGTCGGGTTTGAAATTGTGGATATTCGCGATTTTGGACCCGCCTCCACCGCCTTCGCAGTAGAGGTCGGACGTCAACTCGACATTCCATCAGGGGCAGATTGTAAAGCGACGTTTCTGGAAAATGTAGTGCAAAACAATTTCCCAGCGGCCTGGCAACGCATCGAGGCCCTCCTAGAGGTTTGGCCCATTCGACCCGAACCGCAGGCATCCAACTTCGTCATTGCGTGGTATTTGAGTACCCCATTTACGTCAAACTGCTGGCATCATTCGATACGGCGATACACGGCGGATTGGCCCGTCGACCCGCAGGAACATATCGTGGTGGATGATAATGATCCCGATCTGCCCATCGTCAACTTACCCGTGGCTGAGGATGACTTATATTGCGATGTTGAGATCATGTTCCCCGGGCCCCTCGATCTGCCATTGGCTCAAATCGTAAACGGGAACCAGTTCACAGCCAACAAGCCAGGCTATTCGGTCATTCGATTTGATGCCAAAGGGGAACAGCCGGGCAGTACATGTAGCAACAATCGGGTGGCCGTCCATTTTGAAGTCGTGCGAAGCTATAACCACAACGATGTGATGGTTAAAAGCGGACCCGTTCAGGCCCCCATCGGAGTACAGCTTGACGATGTGGTGCATGATCCCGATACGCCGGTCTATCCATTTGGATATTTGTATTACAATCCTGTCTTTCAACCCAGCCCGCCTTACGCGGAAGATATTTATTTGGACACGGGACAAATTTTCCCGGTCAACTCATCGGACGTACATGGTTTGCTGGAAGCCTGGTGGTTTGAAGAAGGCACTTATGCACCCGGAACCCATTGGCCGCACAAGGTCATAACTTATGATGCGCAATGGCTGCCCAGCGTACAATCCACAACGGCGAGTGTTCTAGTCGAACCGATTATCATCGCATCCCGCGCGGGTGCGGGCGCCTATCCTCCGGGTGCAGAAATTTTTCATGTCGGTGATTTTGAAGGAACGATCGATCTTCCGGGGTGGAATCCCAACGACGAACACGCGATACTCTTACCGATCGCGGGATCGTTACGCGCGTTTGCGGTGCGTGATGACAACCCTTGGGCGGTTTCAACCGGTCACCCTTTTGTCATCGTTAATTACCCTCAACACGAATGCAGTCTTAATGAAAACGCCTGTATTTCTGAAGCAGATTGTCAATCGGGTGAATCCTGCGACCCCAACGGACTTTGGGGGATGGGTGTACACGATGTTATCGGAGAACAAGCTCCGTTTGATTTTGATTATTCCGAATTCCCGAATGTCGAGAACCCCGAGGAATCGTTACTCGTAGTCGCTGGACTTCCGATTGATCCGATGTTTCCAGTGAATCTTGCTGCAGCGGCTTGTATCGACGAGCAATTCTCTGTACCCCAGACGCAAGTCGTCGGTGACGCGTTGTGGGTGGATCGTAAAGGCGGTATCTGGGCAGTCGAAGCCACCGCAGATACCCCTATTCCGTTACCAAGTACGTCCACGATCTATCTGTATGAAAACTGGGTGGCGGATCGAAGTTGTCAACCGTGGCGAGGTTATTACAACGGCGGGAATGCCACTTTTCCGTGGCCGATTGTCTATCGACCGTCCTGGCCTCCCGTACCACCCGAGTGTACCTATCCGGATGACGCACGTTGTGCTCGACCACTGCGTATAGGTGAAATCGTGGATCAGTCGGGATTTTGTGGCCCGCTGGAAATGTTACACGACAGCGTCGGTGTAACCATTATCGATCCCACACACGAAGTCTCGATTGCTTTGGCTGAGTTACCTTCCGATGTTGATTTTGAAAAATTGCCGCCGCATCTTTATGGTGGCGAAATCGGTGGCGGTGGTGAATGGCCCGATCGAATCCGGTTCGATTTGGGAACGCTTTACTTCCGTGGTATTATGAGTCTGCGCGATCGGGATATGATGTCCGCGCTCAGTACGAATGGTATTTATCAAAACTCGATTTCATCACTCTACACTCTATCTCGAGCACAATTGTCGACCCCATTAGCGAATCCCGTAGAAAAATGGGTTTCCATTGCACATCCGTCTGTAAAACCAGGTTGGGTAACCCTCGCACAGCAAAACGATACATCGTGCAACGCATTACCCATCAGCGTAGAAGTGTGGAATGTTGATTGCCCTCCCGCACCCGGATTTATTCGTGTGCTTCAGCCAACGTGTCCGTTTAACGAAAAGCTGGTGATGCAACATTCCGTGGACAGTGGTGGCTTCCCGGAAAATCTCGTGTGGCAATGGCAATGGTCGGTCGATTACGACCCATCGCTACCGCAAAACGCCGTTTGGAACGATTATTCTCCACCGGGTGAATTTGCAGATGGCAGTGGACTACGCGAAGTCATTATTGAAGGCGCCTCCCCGTTTACGCTGGGCGATTCCTGGTGGCGAGTGCGATATCGCGGTTACACCAGTTGCCCTTGTGACGGAAACGACTGCAATGAGGGCGACACCGTATGGGCGCCGCATTTATCAACCAATCCGAACATCATCGTCAGCGACTGGACGGAACCCCAATTGGCTGAAGGATGGGTGAAGCGCGTCGTTCGCGGTATTAATCCTTTCGACCAGCGCGTTAAAGATTTTCATACCACCGAGGTCAGCACTTATGTGGATATGATCAGCCAGGCTGGGATTCGATTTGAATCGCCCGTGGCTTTGAATTGCACGCCGGAAAACATCAACGCATTGGGTTTGATTCAAGTTTATGAAACGGTCGCACGACGTGCGCGACAATTCAGTATTGACGTGGGTAATCCGTTTGAACCTGCGTTACTGGCGATTCTTCTAGTCACGTCCAAGGTGAACGGTCTGTACATGTTGCTTTCCAACGAAGCCTTGGCAGACGCGATGGATCCGACGATCGGTCTGTTTGTCGAAGCCGGCGAGCCACCACCCAGTTATGATCCGCACGCGGTGTTCTGTTTTGAAGATCAGATGCCCACCATCCTGGAAGAAGAGTTATCGTTGTTGCGTGGGCGTGATGGCACGCGAGCACCCGATACCGATGCGAATGGTCGCATCATCGGGACCGTTTACAACCGGCTGCCTTGGAACTTTACCAGCGGAAATGGCCAGGTGGCATACGCCAATAATTATCAGGTGACCAGTGTGATCGGGGCACGCGAACTTTATCCGCAGGGTCACGGTGATGCCTGGGGTCATGCGCTCACGGCCATGAAAAAATTCTACCGATTACTTCGTCATCCGGTGTTTGAATGGATTGTCTCCACCGAATCGGTGCTGGTGGGCGGTCAACCCGTTCAAGTCGGGTTCCAATACGAACGAGCTTTCGCGAAAGGCGCCGCATCCAAAGCTCGAGCGGGTGCTGCGATTACGTCTTTGACATTCAGGCAAAAGTTCAATGC
>CBDTZI010000039.1:0-13663 GCA_965364865.1 uncultured bacterium
GACCCAGGAATAGAGCCACTCAAACGTCGCCTTGGAACCGATACCAGAAAGCTCCGGCGCAAACCGACTAAATGTCGGCAGGCTGTAATCGTCGTCGGAGTTAAATTTCGTCTTGTCCGGATGAAGGAAGGTGTCGCGTTCGTTATTAAAATGTTCCATCGAATAACGCACGCGCTGCTCATCCGTCATCCCCTTAAAACGATGCATCGATTTATCTTCATCGATCTTCTCACGGTGCATGATGTCCTTAGTGATCCACTCCTCACCGAACTCCGCGGTGTTGGCGTGGCAGGCGACACAGCCCAGTTGCCTGAACAGTTGTCGGCCTCGCTGTGCATCCCCGGTGATGTCCGCAGGTTTGGGAATCGGACTCCACTCTTTGGAGACCGCAAACAGATATTTCGCGATCGCCGCCACTTCCGTTTCGGTACGCAGCTCGGGATGGGGATCAAAGGAGTTCGCACTTTCGTCGCGATTGTTTTCCTGCATGAAAAAGTGTGGCATGCGGGTGGAGGGTCGATATTTTTGCGGGAAATAGATCCATTGCTCGACAAATTCTTTTTGCAGTTTGGAGGCGACATAGGTCAGCTCCGGCCCCACACGACGTTTGTCCGGCAAAGTGTCTACATCATGGCAGTTTACACAGCCCACATTAACGAACAAATGTTTTCCGAGGTTTATGCGTGACCCCTTACGCTCACCGTCGAACCGGGCGATGTCGTCGATTTCGCTGTGACACTTGGCACATCCCGATTCGGTGTACGCGGGCAGACGCATCGGGCGATCCCAATAATGCTCCACCAGTTCAAACGTCGCCAATGGCAGTCCCATCCGCCGAACATAATACTTGTCCTTCCACTCTTCCTCGATTTTATGCGTGGAGGGTGAATGGGCCGCTAACACGAAGTCGGTTTCTTGTGGATTCCCTTCGTGACAAACGGTGCAACCGATCTTGGCCATCGGATGGGCAGAATCGACCGTCACAAAAAGTTCCAGATCGGGATGGGCGAGTAAAGGCTGACCTAGCTCGATATTTTTACGATCGGTTTTCTCCATATATTGATTGACAAACGCCAGCAATACGTCGAAGTATTCATCCTGTTGCTGTTTTGACAATTTATCCCAGTGATCCGTCACCTGGCCCTGCGTTAAGGTTGCATCAACCAGATTCTTCAAAACAGGTGGCAGAGGAAGATCAAAAGGAAGTTGTCCAATACGCTGAAGCGCTTCGTTGATCGCGGGGAGTGATTTTTCCAGCTTTTTCGCGAGTTGTCCTTTGGAAAACTCCGGATCGTCAATGGCTACATGACAGGTCGTGCAACGATCCGTGGTGTAGGTTTCCAGATAATTCAAACGCTGTTTGACATCGTACAACACCAGCTGATTGACCTGATGCCGGCTCGGGGTGTTTTTCGGAGCGATGAAATCACCCATCGGGGCATTGATTAACAACTCGACGACAGGGAAATCACCAAGAAAAGACTTAAAAAGGCTGTTTTCTGGCAACGCGCCACTAAATTGATTATCTTTATCCTTAGCGTCTTGTGCGATTTTTTGCATTTCGCGTAAGCGTTTGTCTGCACTATCGACAGGCTCTTGCAACTCACGAATTTGTTTCGCCAGCTCGTTTTTCAGATCTTCCCAGTGTTCTTTTTCCTTGCGAAGCTGATCGACTTGCTCTTCTTCATCAAGAAACTGCGTATGGGCGGCGTGGGTCTTTGGATGTTCCGCGCCGTTGATTTCCAACGATCGCTCGTAAGCATCCTTGGTCACCTCGAGCACCTGATCCGCCCGGCTCCACGGGCCATCCGCTTTGCGGAAATTCAGATCCGCCTCTTCCTGTTTAATTTGTAACTCGTCACGCTGGACAACAGACGTGTTGTTAAAAAATTCTTCTGCGTCAGCCAATCGCTGCTTCGCGTCTTCGATATCGTTAATGTTTTCCTGACGCACCGCATCCAGATAATCCAGATGGGCCATCGTCGCTTTGGCAAGATAATAGTCGTCCTGAATGTCGCGCCACGGACGTTCATAATCCACCTTGATCATCCAGAGGATGGACGCGGTCATGATAATACTGCTGATGGCGAACCACTTGTGCAGCGTGTCAGGATTTCTAAATTTACTTTCGGGTACGGGCATCGACTACAATATCCTAATGAATCTGCAACTGGCGGGGTTTACTTATTGAACACCCCACGTTGCAACAAATATTATCCTTACACGTTCCTCTATACATTAAGGAACCATTCCGTAATACCCACAATGTAATGCAGGTTAAGCGTCCAGCGTAAAACCATTTTAATCGGCATGAGCAACATGGTCAGAATGAGCATGGCCATCACGTTGAAACGAATAAAACCGATCTGTAGATATATTTTTCGGAAAAACAGTGCCCGCAAGATCACCGGACCACCCACAAAGTAGGCCAGCATCAGCAAGATTCCCGGCAGTTCTCGTATGATATAAGACGGGATAAACGCTATGTTGCTATCCGGGATCGGGACACCCCAAATTCCGATCCAGAACAGGTTGCTGGGTTCGACGTTCAGCAGCGCAGCTGGTTTGTGGAAATCCCAATACTCATAAGGCCCAAAGAAGTTCCAGTTCGGGCCGCGCAGGAAGGTACCGAAAATAATCAAAAGCACCCACAGAATGAAAAACCCGAACATAAACGTGGAAATCGCAAACGGTCTTTCCTTTAAGGTATAGTAGCCATTCCCTTTGGGATTCTTGTCCATATAGGGTATGGCGATCAGCCCGACCACAATCAAACCCGGAAAGACCACCCCGGCTAACCAGGGATCGAAATAGACCAACATTTCTTGCAAGCCGAGGAAATACCATGGCGCTTTGGCGGGATTCGGTGCGACGTTGGGATCGGCAGGCTGTTCCAAAGGCGCGGGCAGCAACACCGCCCATACCACAAGCAAAGCCATGCACAAAATCAACGCGATCAGCTCGATGTAAACCAGGTCGGGCCACACCAAAACTTTGTCATCCGCCCCGGCCTCAATCAGCGGCCTACCGTTTTCCATGTTTTCGTCGTTGATGGCGGCTTGACGAAACGCGAGCCACAAAAAGAAGAATACCGCGAACATCATCATCACAATGGGAACATTGTCCGGCTTGGTTACGATTTTCTGAAAGTTGGGATCCAGGCAGCTGGCAAAAAAGAACAATAATGCCAGGATGGTAAATCCACTGGCGACCACAGGCTTGGTGAACCAGCGATACTTCAGGAGAAACACACCCAGCCCGATCACACTGATGATCATAAACCAGTGCGGTTCGCACAACACGTTGATCATGTGCTTAATGGAATCAATCCCGGATGTCGCAGCCAGTATCGTATGCATGTCTTACAGTATCAGTCCCACGAAGATAAATATCATTCAAAATCAAACCCGAGCAATTTCAAACCCGAGCCACAGGCATCAGCCTGCGTGGCGCTACGAAATCATGAAATTATGAACCACCGGTTCAAATCATTCACGCTTGTGTACCTACAGCGGACCGCTAATTCCGCCGTCTTTACGAATTCTCCAAAAATGCACCGCGAGTAACACGGTCACCACCACCGGAATAAACACGCAGTGCAGCACATAAAAACGCAGCAGCGCGTTAGGCCCGACAAAGGTGCCAGCCAGCAATCCAAACCGAGCGTCATCACCACTATGAACCAGTGGAACATCGCCAATCATAATGAAAGCGGCACCCGGCCCCTCGTTACCCAAAAACGGTGTCGCCCGGGCCATATTCGAGCCAACCGTGATTGCCCACATCGCGAGCTGATCCCACGGCAGCAAATATCCCGTAAACGAAAGAAGTAAAGTTAACACAAGTAAAATTACCCCTACGCCCCAGTTAAATTCGCGCGGAGGTTTATAACTGCCTGTTAAAAAGACGCGCAGCATGTGCAGCCAGATGGAAATCACCATCGCGTGCGCACCCCAGCGGTGTAACTCTCGCAACAACCCGAGGGTGACGTGAGCGTGTAAGCCCTGGATATCAAAATAGGCGTATTCAACGGTCGGGCGGTAATAAAACATCAACAACACGCCCGTCACAATTTCTACCAAAAACAGAAAGAAGGTGATCCCGCCCATACACCAGGTAAACGAAAGACGAATCCCGCTTTTTCTGATTGCGACAGGATGAAGGTGGAGAAATACGTTACTTAAAATCGCCATCGCGCGCGTACGGCGATCGCGAGGCACGCCATGACGAAAGACGCTACCCCAAATTTGACCATCTCGAACCCAGTTGCCTAAACGTGCTAAAAGTGCAAACATATGATTTTATTTTCCCTTGCGCTTTTTCTTCTAGCGATTACTATTTTCAGCCGCATACCTGTATTTTTGCAAATCAATTTGCGGCGTACTGTATACATTCTCAAATTCAAGTCCAACAAAAAAATACGCCGAACCCGCTATACTTCTAAATAACTTCCCTGTTGATCCCATTGGCCCAGCTCGTACTGGTATTTTTTACTCTTGTCGACAATCACAATACCGTCGTCAATATACATACGAAACCGCTCTAAGGGTCGCGGGGTCGGACCTTCAAAGTTAATTCCGTCCGGTTTATAGCCGCTGCCGTGACAGGGGCACTTGAACTTTCGATCGTTGGGCAGCCAGTTCGGAATACATCCCAGATGCGTACAAATAATGCTCAACGCCGCCACTCGACCCTCCTCGCGAATCATCCAGATTCCCTGAGGCTTATAATCTTCGTTCACATCGCCCGGCTCCATCTCGATAAACTGTAATAATTTACCGACACGAATACGCGGATCGGGCTCTTCGAGCACGTTGGGCATCATAAATCGAGCAAACGCAGGACCGACGGAAATAGCAGTGCCTGCACCGAACGCGGTCCAACCCACGGCCAACGCAGCGCTACCTACCAAGGCTCGGCGATTCTTATCGGGATTCTGTTTGGCTTTTTTGGCGGCTTCGAGCACTTTCGCCTGTCTCGCATCGGGAGGAAAATCAGCCGATGATTTGTGACGCAGGTCATCAATGGATTCGGGGACGGTCTCTGCCCGACGCATGATTCCGACGTTCCCTCCACGCGTGGTTGCAGCTTTTAATAATCCATTAATCGCAGGGTCAGACGCACCCGCGGGCTCTTCCTTCACCACTTTGGTTTCAGCGGCCGGGGCTTTTTCCGCTGCGGGTGCTTCAGGAGATTTTTCGGCCTTCGCCGGTGCGGATTCATCCTTGGCGGATGCAGACGAAGACGCTGCGACCGCATCGTCCGAAACCTCTTCGGTCACGGTTTCAAATTTGATGACATCCACAGGACATTCTTCTGCGGCATCCTCGATATTCTGTGTACGCGGTTTGTTAAAATCAGGTTTCAAGGCGGCGGGACGTATGATACACGAGTCTTCCGTCACCTCGAACACATCTGGCGCAGCGGTTTCACACGCATCGCACACGATACATCCTTCTTCTATCCACACTTTGGTTACGAGTTTTTTTGTTGCCATGGGATCAGTCCTCAACGCCCATTGTAGAACCCGTTCTGGATTCGTATTGGTCCCACACCTGCACAGCCCGGCCACGAACTGCCAGTGAAGGATCAGACTTTAGCCGCTCAATCATTTCCCACAAGAGGGAGTCGTCTAAATGTGATGATGCATCAATCGCCGCAAGAAGCCAGGCGTCAATTCTACCCGGGGGCATAGCGTATCGTTTAATCTGCCCGGTCGAATCTGTGATTTGATATCGCTGATCGGATTCCCAGAATTTTCGATCCAACAGGTCCAGCAGCGTCGATCGACCTTCAACGCTGCCCAATCTTGCCAAAGACAAAGCCGCAGACCACGAAATATCGCCATCATGGGCATACATTGCGCGGTTGAGTCCTTCCGTGACCGTTGAATCACCGGGAGTCGTGATTACAGATAATACAGTACATGCGGTTAGTAATGTTTCGGGACGTTGTGAAGTTGAGAGCAGACCAAGAATGGGTTGTACACCCCGCCGCGCATCCTGTACTTCGTGCAGATTACCCAACTCCTGCATGGCGACTTGCACATAAGGTTCAACGCCGCCTTGTACGATTTCGATCATAACCTCTAAGGACAGAGGCGTTTCCGTACGACCCAAGGCATGGATCGCGAATTCCAGTCTTCTCGAACGTACCGAAGCCTGTTGAACACGCTCTTCGCCAAAAGAAGGTAGAGAATCCAAATGAGCGAGATCTCCACGAACCATGGCCGCCAGCCGAGTCGCGGCACGATCCACTTCTTCTGCGGATAATTCGAGGTCTTTTTTCTCAAGGCGTTTACTCAATTCCAACGCGGTCTGCCACAATTGTTTCTCTCGCGGAAGAAGTACACCCAGGCTTTTCTCGCCGCTGTTGGCTTCCAAGACCTGCAACAGTTCATCAATACTGCGTTGTGGCGAAGCCGTGGTTCCACCGAACAGCAGCACGATCACAATCGCCCCACCGACAATCGACCCAATAATCAACAGAGGCACGCCGAACAATCGACCCATCAACGACAAGGATATCGGCTCTAACCCTTCGATCGGGGAGTCCCCGGTTGGATCATCGGATGAAGGTAGATTCGATTCTGCCATAATCTTGTCAGTTTCAGAAACGGGGTCTTTTTTAGGCCCGTCGTCCTGGTTTGTGGTAGGATTCGTGGGGTTCATCACCGATCACACCTTATCATGGCCACTGCACCCAACCGATCATCACCGGTCGCCAAGGATGTACGACCATCCCTGTTTTATGTTTAATGATATCGCCAAAGACAAAGAGCCTGTCTGTGAAAAAAGTCACAATCGTTCGCCTTAATACGGGCGGCGATATTTCGCCACCCCGGCGTACATCATGCATCAAACCTGGTTATTGTCTATGGATTGGCGGCCGAATGATCAAATCCGGAGCGACCTACAGCGCAGAAAACAACGCTGCGTTAACTCTCTGCATACATTGTTAAATTATTCACAGAGTATGTCAAGACGTAATTATCCCTATTGTTCGATTTTAACACACTATTTTTCCCGCCCAATTCAATTCGACGATCCGAAAATTAGTAGACGATGAACAACACATTCTTACTTACCCAAATTCACTATCCGTTGATGCACTGACACATCTGATCAGTCTTACACAATCGACACTATCCCTGTATATCCAGCAAGAATCTGTGAATATTGATGGGATTTCTCGATAATGAAATGGTTGACTGATCTGTTGTACGCGATCAGTACTGGTAATTTTTGATACAAAGATATGAGCCATGAAAAAATAGCTGCAACAAGCGTTACATCAGCCTTTTTCGCGTAATTGAGAATAATTCCATGCGAAAATTACAAGTATAGCTCACCCTTCATCATGGTCACCGCTTGGCCGCCGATTCGTACGTTATAGTTTCCATCCTCCTCAGGTTGAACCAACGCGTGCAACATCCCGGCTCGACCACCCGCGATCCCCTGCACGCAGGTCATTCCAGCCAGATCATCTTTTACAGATACAATTCTATTTTTCACTAAATAAACGGCCAAAGGACCGTGAACACTGCCCGTCACAGCATCTTCGTTGACCCCTGCGGGCGGCGCAAAAAATCGGGACTGAACATGAATCGCTGGCGACAAGGTCTTGACCGTTGCAACACTCATACCCCGCAAGTTCTGCTTCGTCAGCCACGTATCGAGTTTGGCAAAGTCAGGCCGTACATCGTTCATGATCATGACATCTTTAACGAAGATAAGCATGTCCTGATCCTGGGTTTGCACGGGAGGCATGGCTGCATCAAACGCATCAACCGTTACGTTCAGTATTTCCGCCAATCGGAACAGGTCTGGTTTGATGGGCGTCAGTGTGGGTGAAATCAGATCGAGCCAGAGCATCCGCCCGCCGGACGGTAAATTTTGTGGATTTTCAATGTTCGGAATACTCTCGACGAAGGCGGTCAACAATCCCGAACGAGTTTGTATATCGACCGAAGTGCTGGCAGTCGGATCATCATGTCGAATGACGCCGGATTCAACGAGGGCATGTACTCCTGCAATCGTCGCGTGGCCACACATATCCACCTCGACCGCCGGCGTAAACCAGCGAAATTGAAATGAAGGAGCACTCTCATCTGAGCCGCAGGCTTTAGCCTGCGCGGAAGCACTATCGTTGATGTCGCAGGGTAAAACGAACGTCGTTTCGCTAAGATTAAACTCCGCTGCGATCGACTGCATCTGTGCGTCCGACAAGCCTGTCGCATCGGTAATCACGGCTGCAGGGTTGCCCGCAAACCGCTCATTCGTAAAAACATCGACAACGTAATATTCAAGTCCCATACATCAACACTAACCTTTTTTAGCAAAATCTACAAAAAACCTGACAGGCTTGCGTAAATGGAATCGTCGTATTCATGTAAAATGTAGCATCCCCGCTCTAAGAAAGGAAATCTTACCATGCGTCTCATTATAATTTTAACCATCGTAACCACCATGCTCCACACTCAGCTGATGGCTGCGGAACCCTCTTCATCGAGTTGTCGCTTTTTTGTATTAAAAAAAGCGGGCAAGGAACTAACCATCGAATCCGTTACCCTGCCCATGAAGAAGGGTAGTGCAACCAAAAAATATACCTGTAATGAAAGAACGGGGATCATTGACATCATTATGCCCGTTGGGGCAGGTGGATCGGGCAACGTGGTAAAATTATCCGAACCGCGAAAAATCATCGTAAGCTGCAACAACAACACCATCGAAATCACCGAACATTTTGCTGGCGGAAAAGAATACAAACGTCCTTCAAGGCCTATGGATGATCTCAAACGATTTGATTCCAGAGTTAGTGTGACCGGAGCCAATGGAATACGACACGCTTTTTTCATCACACAATACAACAAAGTTGAACCAGATCCCATCGGCCCGGTATTGGATATGTTTTCCGGAAAAATCTCGGCGAGTAAAGGCGATTACATTCTATTTACCAACACCTTTCGACATGACGTCGGAACACCCGTTTTCGGCGAAATCCCCCTGCGTCTGGATCGCTGGCCTTTCGTGAAAGCGAAACTCGCAAGCGGTGTAGAGGGAAATTTCATTGTAGACATCGGAGCGGTATCGACCGTTATATCCAAAAAACTTCTACCTCGGGATGCGATCATTAAGCGGTCTTCTATGGTTCAATACTCCTCGAAGGGTAAAAAGTTTTTAAAATACACGCCCGGCGGCGCTACGGGAAATGTTACAAACGTCATGGGTAACACGGTTTTACCATCGTTCACCCTGGGTAATATTACACTTAAAGATTTGAGTGTCACCGTCATGCCACAAATGCCGGATATTTTCAAACAGCCCGTGGATGGGATCATCGGCCTGGATATTCTACGAAGAGCTGAAATCCTCTCCTTTCATTACCCGACCGATACCCATTCAACACCATCCATACATTTTGCACATAGAGGTTCCAATCTTCCCTCGAATACAATAGAGCTGCCGTTTACGTTTGTGAAATCACATCTGGTAGTAGATGCTAAAGTCAACGATTCGCTCGTCCATTTCATCATGGATACCGGATCACCGGGCCCACTTTTAGATTCTGACGCGGCCCAAGCAGCTGGCGTACAACTTGACGACACACCATTACCGGTAGCACGCGGAATGGATGGCGGGAAGGTGAAAATGAGTCAATCCAAAACCACAACCTTATCATTAGGCGGATCGGTTTTTTCAGATATCACATACCATGTAAGCCCGTTGTATGCGTTCAATTCCATGAGAGTGAACAATCAAAACGTAGGATTACTGGGCAATTCCTTCTTTCAGCGGTTTGACCGGATGGATATTGATTTTGAACGAAGAATCGTTCGTCTGACAAAAAAATAATCCATTGATCCACTAACTTACTAAGCGTTTATCCTAGATCAAGCGTAGACAAAAAAGTTCTTCGTGTATAATCTGCCACTATAGCGGAAGACCGTATGGTATGGGTTCACGCCCTTCCATACGACGGAGAACAGAATGCGACGACGCGCATTTATCAAAACATCGATAGTGATCAACGCAGCGATTGCGTTTGTTCTTGCGATCCCCGGATTGCGATTTCTACTTGCGCCGTTGCAACGTAAATCAATAGAGAAAAAGTTTCTTCGCGTCGCATCGTTAAACGCCCTCTCATCAGACCAACCCCTTCGCGTTCAAGTCAACACGGATCGAACCGACGCGTTTATGCACTTTCCACCCGGGCCCATCGGCAGCGTTTGGCTGCAACGTATCGATTCCGAAGAATCCAATCCAATCGTAAAATGTTATCAAACGATCTGCCCGCACCTGGGTTGCGGCGTTGATTACAGCGCGGACCGCAGCGCCTATTTCTGTCCGTGTCACGCCAGCGAGTTTGACCGTTCGGGTACACAAAGTTTCGGCCCGTCCCCACGCGACATGGACGAACTTGATGTACGCATCACCGATGCGGATGCAGAAGGACAACGGTGGATCGAAATTAAATATCAGGCGTTTCTAACCGGCACCGCAACGAAAATCCCGATCGACTCTTGACGAAACCGCATGATATCAAACGAAAACGATCATCTTCATGACAGTAATCACGGCCTGTGTCGCGATTTGATGTATGCACCCTTTCGTGCGTCCTGCGGATTGCGATCGACGTTGGGATGCATCATCTTATTGTTGTTCGTCGTCGAAGTGTTCACCGGGCTATTGCTGATGACGGTGTATAGCCCGTCCACTACCACCGCGTGGGCGAGCGTCTGGTACATTCAATCGCAGATGCCAATGGGCTGGTTCATACGCGGCCTTCACCACTTCGCCGCCGACGCCCTGATCATTGTGATCCCCATCTACTTAATCAAAATGCTTCTCTCGGGTGCGTGCAAACCGCCGCGCGAATTTTTGTGGTGGTCGGTACTGATCATGCTCGCGATCACGATGGCTGCGGCGCTGAGCGGAGCATTATTACCGTGGGATCAGCTCGGTTATTGGGGTACGAATGTACGGCTAAACATTATGGCGTTGACGCCGGTCATCGGTAACACGCTAAAAACATTACTCATGGGCGGCAGTGAGCTTGGTCACCTCACCCTCACAAGATTTTATACACTACACACCATCATCCTGCCGGGAATGTTTCTATTGATTCTTTGTGCGATGGTGAAACGACAGACAGTTAAACCACACGCACATGAGAATCCTCAGCATAAAGAAAAGCATGGCACGTTCAGAAACGCGATCGTAAGTCTTCTATTTTTAGGTGGCTTGATGTTTTTCACGCGGTATATGTATTACAGCGTAGATACGGTTATGCTCAATGCACCAGCGCATCCGACCGCCGCCAACTATCCCGCCCGACCTGAATGGTACAACCTGTTTCTGTTTCAGTGGTTGAAATGGTTTAAGCAGCCCGCGATGGAAGTAGTCGGGGCGATCTTCTTGCCCGGAGTTTTTGCTCTATTATTACTGCTTGTTCCCTCTTTTCATCGATGGCTACCCAATCGATTGGCGGGCAAATTTGGTTCATCCTTCGTATTAATCCTTCTGATCGGCGTCGTCGGATTCACAGCTGCTTCTGTTTACGAAGATCGAAACCCCTCGGATGAAACAATCGCAACCATTCATCAACTTCAACAACAGGGCCAACCGCTAAACGAATCGCAAAACAAACTCCTGCAAGTAAGGCAGTTTAATCAGCAGAAAATTCAGGCTCGGCGCAATGCGGCAAGAGCGTTTGAGCTGGCGTCGGTCAACGGAATCAGCCCCGAAGGGCCACTCGCACTGTTACGCAACGATTCCGTTTCACAGGGACCACTGCTTTTCTCGCAAAACTGTGCAGCCTGCCATCGATTCGACGGTCACGACGGACTCGGTAACACGCCCTCCGAACCGGCCACCTCGTCCGACTTAGCTGGTTACGCTTCTCGAAGTTGGATCAGAGGATTGCTTAACAATCCGATGGATGAAAAGTATTTCGGCCTGATGAAAAAACCCAACGGCAAACCGGCCCACACTCGTATGTCCAAATGGACGACGATGATGGTGGAAGACATTGAAGATGATGATCGTCAATCGCTTATGAAAAATTACGACGCGGTCGCAGCCTATCTGGAAGATGAATCGCTGAATCCGGAACGATGGTCCAGCATCACCGTGGACACACCTGACGATCGTTTGGCACACGATGATCCTCATCAACGCACGATACTCAGGGGACGAAAATTTTTCATGACGGTGTGCAACGAATGCCATCGATACGAAGGTGAACAATCGGGCACGTTTACCGCCCCGGAAATGCGCGGTTACGGATCGGTCGAATGGCTGGAACTCATGATTGCCGAGCCGGGTAACGAGATGCGCTATCGCAGCAAGGGTCGAGGCCGGGCACAGATGCCCCCCTTCATAGACAAACTCACGCCCCAACAGATCAAACTCATCGCCCAATGGCTCCACGACGTACGAAATTGAAGAATGGGTGCCATGCCCAAGCGCGGGTGCCCCATTCTTCGCATCGCGAAAGTTGTAAATCCCGACTTGTCGGGAGTGGGGGACGGAAGGGACATTGGTTTCGATCTTTGAAAAGCATCGATTGTCCGGGACGACAAATCATATTTTTTTCCGCGCAAGCTAAAGCATGCGGCTCAGGGTAAAAACTCGCATCCTGACGTGCACGTCTCGATAATGTGATGATATTTTTCGTTAAAAGCTCTTTTTCGGGCGAAATAATTATTATATTGGCGAATTAGTTGACTATCGTGTATAATTACATATCGTCATCTATTATTGAGCGTCGATTATATTTCTAGGAGATTCCGCCTGTGCCCGAAACGCAAAAAACCATGGACGCGATGGCTGCGGAGATTTTTGAACTCTATCAGGTCATCGCTGCTTTTCGCTCTCGTCAGCCCAGCGGGCCCGAAGATTTGTCCGAAACCGAATACATCGCGTTGGACGCTCTAGCCAAGTCTCAACCGTTGACCATCGGTGAAATTCAAAAGAAAGTCGGCGTCGTTCCCGCACAGATGTCTCGAATTATTCGTGCCCTCGAAGAACAGGGTGGCCGCGGATACGTCGAATGCAAAATCAATCCGCAGGACCGCAGACGAATCGATGTTTATCTTACCGATGCCGGTAAAAAAGCGTACGATATTTATCGCAACGTACGATTAAGTTCGATGTATCAAATTCTCGAAATTTTGCCACCGGCAGATCGCTTGAATTTCATGCGCATCCTCAATCTGATCCGTACCACGTTTGAAAAAAAACTGAGTGAAACCTCCTGATTGAATTGACCCCGTAGAAGAACCGTCATGTCCCAAGTTGATCGTTTTACTGTTTCGCTGGATACCGAACTGCTGGCTGCATTCGATCGGCACATTTCTGACAAGGGCTACAACAACCGCTCCGAAGCGATCCGCGATTTGATTCGCGATTTACTGATTGATACCAAGCTTCAAAAAGAGGATCAAGCGGTGTCGGCTGTGCTTACGGTGGTTTGCGATCACGAAACGACGGACCTTGCCAAGCGACTGCGCGATTTGTTGGGCGAAGCCGATGCACTGGTTCGCGCGTCCATGAACTTTCGTATCGATCATCAGCGTGACGGATTAATTATCGCGTTACATGGTTCGACCGGGCAGGTACAAAAACTTTCCAACCAAATCCAGTCCATGCGCGGCGTGACC
>CBDTZI010000040.1:0-13424 GCA_965364865.1 uncultured bacterium
TACACTCACATCCTTCGCCATCCAGGGTTGCATGGATGTCGTTGCGAATCAACTTACCATTCAGCGACAGGGCGTGCGAGGAAACATCGCTGCTGCGATACTGATGAACATGCAACGCGGCGACGTGATAAGCTCGGTCCGATTCCTGAACGACCTTGTAATGATCCACCTGTGCGTTTTCATGGGCGACGATTTCCGTCACTGCGTTCGTGAAGTATTCACCCTCATCTAATCCCGCGTAGGTTTCGATGATGGTCGCTTGCGCGTTCGTATCCACAATATAAAGATGATGGGGATGCGTGATCGTCGGGGTCGATTGTGCGGTGGTGACATGGATTACATGTATCGGTTTTTCGACGATCGTGCTTTTGGGCACATAAATGTAAGCCCCGTCTTCCATCAAAGCGGTATTGAGCGCAATAAACGGCTGCTGTTCGTAAGAGGCGTGTCGTCCCAGATGCGTTTCGAGTAAAGTTTGATCTTCTACAAACGCTTTCAACAGATTGGATACCTTTACACCTTCGGGGAGTGAGTCGATCGAAGAGAACGCTTCACAATAAATCCCGTTCACAAAAACCAGTTGATACGCATCTTCGCCATGAACAAAGGGTTCAAGTTGATCGCGAGTAATTTGTGCGGGGTGATTCGAAGCTCGTACATACACAGTCTGGGCGATGGGCGACACGTTGGTGTATTGCCACTCTTCGTGCTGCGTGGTGGGAAATCCGGTGGCTGAAAAGTGAGACATCGCCGCTTTACGCGTGGGCAACAGCCAGACCGGTGAAATGTCTTCACTCCCTTGTTCAAATCGCTCAAAATGCGTCAGGTAAAGATCTTTTTTTTCTGTTATTTCTACCATCGATTCAGGGCCTTTCGCTTAAGATGATACCGGTTGAGCAGCATTGACCTCTTTTTCAATCCACCCGTAGCCCTGGTCTTCGAGTTTCAACGCCAGGTCTTTGTTGTCGGTTTTGACAATCCGGCCATCCAGAAGCACATGCACAAAATCGGGTACGATATAATTTAACAATCGTTGGTAGTGTGTGATGATGACAAACGCGTTATCTTTTTTTCGCAGGGTATTCACGCCCTGAGAGACGATTTTCAATGCGTCGATGTCCAGTCCCGAATCGGTTTCGTCAAGCACAGCCAGGGTAGGTTCGAGCACGGCCATCTGAAAAATTTCGTTTCGTTTTTTCTCGCCACCGGAAAATCCATCGTTGATCGCCCGCTGCATCATTTTGCTGTCGAGATCGACGAGCTTGGCCTTTTCTTTGATGAGGGTTAAGAAGTCCACGGCGTCGAGTTCTTCAAGTCCGTTGTATTTTCTTTTGGCGTTGATAGCTGCTTTGAGAAAATAGTTGGTGGTGACACCGGGAATTTCGACCGGGTATTGAAAGGCCAGGAAAAGCCCTTCACACGCACGTTCGTCTGGAGATAAATCCAGCATGTTTTTGCCTTTGTAGATAATCTCACCTTCGGTGACTTCATAGGTGTCACGCCCCGCCAGTACCTGCGCGAGGGTGCTTTTACCCGAACCGTTGGGGCCCATAATAGAATGAACCTCTCCGGCGTTTACCGTTAAGTTGATGCCCTTGAGAATCTCCTGACCCTCGACGCATGCATGTAAATTACGAATTTCTAACATTGATTTCCTCGTGTTTTTCGGTTGATCGTTTTGATCGTGTGTTTTATTAACTGATTTTTTATGCTTAATACCGGGCAATGGACGAATCGATCTCCTGTGACCAGGCGTCGATCCCGCCGGTTAAACTCTTTACGTTGGTAAACCCTTCACTGATAAAATACTTGGCTGCGTCCAGGCTGCGAATTCCGGCATGACAATAGGTAACGATGAACGTATCCTTTTCCCAGCTTGCGATCATCTGATCGATCAATTCTTTACTGGCGGGAAGATCGCCTTCAATCGTAGCGATTTTCCGTTCGTCTTCGCCACGTACATCGATCAATCGTGGTGGCGAATCCTTTTTTAACCAGTCCGCCAACTCCGCCGGCGTGATTTGAATCTCATTTTGTAAGTCTGTGGTCATAAAATTTCTGTCCTTTATGTAACTATGGTGCGTTAACCGACGCTTCCTTCCAGGCTGACTTCAAGCAATTTTTGTGCCTCCACCGCAAATTCCATCGGAAGTTCGCGGAAGACCTCTTTGCAGAAACCATTCACGATCATATTGACCGCGTCTTCCGTGTTGATCCCTCGTGAGTTGCAATAAAAAAGCTGATCCTCTCCAATCTTGGAGGTGGTCGCTTCATGCTCCATCACCGCGGAGTTGTTTTTCACTTCGATATAGGGGAAGGTGTGTGCGCTGCACTGATCGCCGATCAACATCGAGTCGCACTGCGTATAGTTTCGTGCCCCGTGGGCACCTTTGTTAATTTTTACGCCACCGCGATAAGTATTTTGACCGTGCCCCGCTGAGATTCCCTTGGAAATAATGGTGCTTCTTGTGTTCTTGCCGATGTGCACCATCTTCGTGCCCGTGTCCGCCTGCTGATAATTGTTGGTCAGCGCCACGGAATAAAACTCACCCACCGAGTGATCACCGATTAAAATACAGCTCGGATACTTCCAAGTAATCGCTGAGCCGGTTTCCACCTGGGTCCAGGAGATGTGAGAGTTTTTACCCTGACATTTTCCACGTTTGGTGACGAAATTGTAAATCCCGCCCACGCCTTCTTCGTTGCCCGGATACCAGTTTTGAATGGTGGAATACTTGATGGACGCGTCGTCCATCGTGACCAGCTCGACCACGGCTGCGTGCAACTGGTTCTCGTCGCGCATTGGCGCGGTGCATCCTTCGAGATAACTGACGTTGCTTCCTTCGTCGGCGATGATCAGCGTTCGTTCAAATTGCCCGGTGGACTGCGCGTTGATTCTGAAATAGGTGGACAGCTCCATCGGGCATTTTACACCTTTGGGAATGTAAACAAACGAGCCATCACTAAAGACCGCAGAGTTTAACGTAGCAAAAAAGTTATCGGAGTAGGGCACGACCGAGCCAAGATATTTCTTAATCAGTTCGGGGTGTTCATGCACCGCCTCGGAAAACGGACAGAAGATGATCCCCAACTCGGAAAGTTTTTCCTTGTATGTGGTGGCTACCGATACGCTGTCGAACACCGCATCGACTGCGACGCCCGCCAGCACCGCCCGCTCCGCCAGTGGAATGCCCAGCTTTTCATACGTTTCCAGAAGCTTGGGGTCGACTTCGTCCAGACTTTTTGGGCGATCCTTATCCTGTATGGGAGCGGAATAATAGATGATTTCCTGATAATCGATGGTGGGGTAGTGGAGCTTCGGCCAAGTCGGTTCGGTCATGGTCAGCCAATGGCGATAGGCTTTGAGCCGCCAGTCCAACAGCCACTGAGGCTCATTTTTTTTCTGGGATATAAAACGTACGACATCCTCGTTCAACCCAGGAGGTAAACTATCCGCTTCGATATCGGTGACGAACCCGTATTTGTACTCCTGATTCGTCCATTGATCGATAGTGCTTTCTGCACGACTCATATTGTTCTCATTCTCATTCAAAATGTTTATCCGAACCGGTGATTCAACTCGCCGATTCGAGGGGCGTTTTGCTTTTTTCAAGTGCGAATTGCCAACGTTGGCCTTTGTGATCTAGACGGAGAAACTACTGCCACAACCGCAACTGCTGGACGCGTTGGGGTTGGAAAAAACAAATCCGCGCCCCATGACTTCGTCCTTAAAGTCGACGGTTGTTCCATCGAGATATAACTGGCTCTTGGAGTCGCAGATGACTTCAACCCCGTGTTGATTCCATGATTCATCGCTTTCGAGCTTGCTATCCACGAGATCCAGCGTGTAGTTAAAGCCACTACATCCGCCGCCCTTGACACCTATCCGCAAATACATGGTTTTGGCTGTGTCGCCCTCGCTCTGTTGATCGAGGATGGTTTTCACTTCCTTAGCTGCTTTTTCTGTTAAGGTAATCGCCATTCGGTACTACTCCTTTTTATATCAGGTCTATCCGGATCCTATCCGTTACTGTCCATTTCATTGATAAATTCATGCCCGCTCACTTCAGTCGGTGGCAGGTCTGTGGGTTGATGACCCACCGATATTCCCAG
The DNA here is from genome assembly GCA_965364865.1 of uncultured bacterium. Taxonomy (GTDB): domain Bacteria; phylum Planctomycetota; class Phycisphaerae; order UBA1845; family UBA1845; genus CBDTZI01. Next base: position 4,114 of record CBDTZI010000040.1, read on the forward strand.
TGAAACGGGGACGTCGGTAAATGCAATATGTGTCAGCGTGATCTGGTTTAGAAATTGTCGTAAACTTGTGTGTACACGCTGCACGGGTTCTTTAATATCACACGAATCTTCCAACTCGCATGGCTGGAGAACATCTTCGCCGCCGGAGGAACAACAGACCGCCAATTTGAATGGCCCTTCAATCGCATCAATCATCTCTGCCAAGGTGATGTGATTGGGATCTCTCGCCAGTCGATATCCACCCTTTGATCCTTTCACCGAACTGACCAGACCACTGTGCAGGAGCTGATGCAGAATGTTGGTGAGTACCGGTAACGGTATTTTCACTCGTTCCGCAATATCTCTTGCGCTGATCCGTCCAGGCGCCCGCTTGGCAAGCTGCGCCATTGCGACCAGGGCATAATCCGCTTTTCTGGTTAGTGTAAGCATTACATTTCCTCAATGATATCAATATATCACTATATCGGTAAAGATTCAATAGTTAAACTGTACTATTTTGGTAATCATTGCGATTTTTGGACAATATTGGAGATTTTTATGGACTTTGTCGCATAAACGAACATTTATGATCGACTAATGTGATCCAGCAATCAGGTTTATTTGCTGAGGAGTCGAGGAAAAACTGAACAACTCTAATTCTCGTTTTTTAGTCCGATAATGTTTGCATCGAGTCTTTGCTGGAGGCGGTCGAGTTGGTCGCGAAGAGTTTTCACTTCTCGATGAATTTCCAGCATGTATTGTTCATGGGTGGGGGGCGAGATCTGTTTGCCATTAAGGGGCGTGACCCCTAATGGGGTGGTGGACGGGCTGGTCTCGGATTGGCTGGTCTGCAATTCTCCAGGGTCAGACGGTTCGATGATGCCGTACGCGGTGGGGATATACATCGCTGTCAACTGAATGTCGCATACCCGGAAGTCTCCGCTGATTTGTTGAGCCAGCAGATGATACATGGAGTCACCGGCGTTGGCCTTGAACAGACCGTGGACTGTGATTGTATCGTGATATATCCCAGTCGGAGCACTGCCGTCCATGGTCAATCCCATCTGCTGGTTCTCGGGCAGGCTATCCGTGAAATTTGAGACACCGAAGATGACTTGGGAGGAGACTAAGTTGGTATGTGAGATGTCGATACGCGCCGTTGCAATGACCAATACGAAACCGTCTGTGGGTAGAGACAACTGTCTGGAACGTATCGATTGCAACGTGCTGTCCAGCAGAACGGTGCAACGTCCTACTTCATCATCTCCGGATAGCGCACTGCTACCCACGCCGGGCTCATTAAAAATTTCCACAGAGGAAATCGAATCTTTGGGTAAAATAACGGAACCGTCGCCCACAGCACCAAACACTTCCAATAAACCGCCGGGGGTGGTGGTTCCGATTCCTACATTTCCGCCGGTGAGTGATATCCGCCGAGCGGCGTGGATGTTCAGGCCGTCGTCGACATCCTCATCCAGATAGACCCAGTTTGCATCGCCAAAGTTGAGTCGGGCCCCGTGGTTAAAACTGCCGTCCGGACCCATTAATCTCAGTACATTATCCGTTACATCCGGATCGATGGACTTGAGAGAGGCGATGGTTAACTGGTGATCCGTTTCGTTGGTACCCAAGCCAACACCGCCCATCGCACGAATCAGAAATTGATTATTCTTGCTTGATTCAAAATCGGTATCGCTGGAATCGGCCCAGACGAAAGCGCCTTGATGTAGCGCCTTGGCGCGATGACCCGCGGCTATACTCGAATCACCGTCTGCTACATTGCCATCGCCACCCAGCACCGTACCCATGTGGCCGCCGACGCTATTGTTATGACCTCCAATAATGGTTGCACCGGCCACTGAGTTTGTGATCGCGTTCGTTTGACTTCCTCCAACAACGTTGGCCGCTATATCATTGGGTTCGGTTTTGAATCCGGGTAACGCCAGTGCGTAAGGAGCCGGTGTGATTTGCTGCCGTGGAAAAAGTGTCGTCCATTCGGCACTTCCGGAAGGACAGCGTACTAAAATACCCAGCCATCGATCTTCATAGCCAAACGGATTTATTCCAAAATCCAGCGGCGTCGTGAACAATCCATGGTTGACCGCCAACGCATCCACGCCGGAGAAAATAACCGGCCCGGCAATCAGGTTTGTTGGATCCGATGCGACAGAATCATTCCACAGATAAAATTCAAAGTCGCAGGTATCCGTGACGGGCCTGTCGTTTTGTTTGAGTTGCCCCTGATAGGTCAGTGCCGTGCTCGCGGGTGATTGAGCCATTCCATCAAAGGGGTGAATCGAAATGACGACCATCGAAAACACAACGATGGCGCTACGCCGGTATAATGATTTTCCACTCATCTTCCTCGCCTCCATACCGAGAAATTTACTCCCCCAATCTCGGTTAATTTCACAGGCGATAGTGTACCGCGAACTACCCATTCCTCACAAGCTGACTACGTTGACAAAAAAAGCCCACGGGGTGTACCCGTGGGCTTGGATCGTACAGTCTCATTTCGCAGATGCCGGAGCAAATGCGGTGTGGGATTTATCCCATTCCGAGAAGGTCGGAGATATACGGTGCATATTTCACGACCAGGCCCGCAAAAACAACGCTGACCATACTCATGAGCTTGATCAGGATGTTCAGACTCGGGCCTGAGGTGTCCTTAAACGGATCACCCACTGTGTCACCTACCACCGTGGCTTTGTGAGCCTCGCTGCCCGAGCCGCCGAAGTTGCCTTTCTCGACATACTTCTTGGCGTTATCCCAGGCACCACCGGCGTTGGCCATGAAAATCGCCACCGCAAAGCCAGAAGTCAAACCACCTGCCAACATGCCCATGACACCGGGAACACCGAAAATCAAACCAACCACTACGGGAAGAATAATGGCCAACAGAGACGGGAAGATCATCTCTTTTTGAGCGCCGAGGGTGGAGATGTCCACGCATCGTGCGTAGTCAGGAATTTTTTCACCCTTATAGGTGATCTGTTCGCGGGGCCAGTTGTCAGAATTTTTCGCGTCCGCCTCTGACATTCCCTTGTCCTCCATCAGATAGGCGATAACGGTTTTGAACTGTCTGCGACATTCGAGCATCATCGCATAAGCTGCCCGACCCACAGCCTGCATCGTCAGTGCACAGAACAGAAACGCCAACAGAACACCCGAAAACATGCCGCACAACACCTTGGGGTTCATCAGTGTGACGTTGTAATAATCCATAAACTGTTGCATCGACGCTTTTCGGGTAGATACCATTTGGATTTGTCGGCGATCACCACTTAGGTTGGTGATGTTCGCGTGTCTGACAAAATCGTTTTCTTTGGTACCTTCGGTTTCAATGTCAATGACCAAACTACCCTGGCCGCCTTCGGCTAACAGCTCATCCATATCATTCTGCACACGTTTGGAAAGAAGCATATAGGCGTCGTAACTGGATTCATTGGTTCCGGGTTCATCTTTAACCGCAAACTTTCCATAACCCATGTAATATATTTTATCCATGCCCGCTTCAGCATCATCTTTTGTGTCGCTATCCACCATTTGCACATAATTCATGGCTTCACGAACCTGACCGATTCGGACTTCTTCGACATAGGCCGCCAACAGTGCCAGCGCGGTAAGTGCCGCGGAGCCAATCGCAAAACCCTTACCCGTCGCAGCTGTGGTGTTACCCAATGAGTCGAGTGCGTCGGTTCGTTCTCGTACTTCCGGAGCCTGGTTCGTCATGACCGCGTTACCACCGGCGTTGTCGGCGATGGGGCCATAAGCGTCGGTTGCGAGAGTGAATCCGAGCGTGGCTAACATACCCACCGCTGCCAGACCCACGCCGTACAGACCAAGCATGAATTCGTGTTGACCACCTGCAAAGTTAAACGATAGCATAATCGCTACAATGATAATGGCTAACGATGCCCAGGTACTTTTCATACCTTCGGCGATGCCCGCGATAATGACGGTCGCTGGACCGGTTTCGCCCTGTTCTGCGATACGTTTGGTGGGTGCAAAATCGTAGGATGTGTAGTGTTCGGTGAATTGTCCGATGCCCCAACCCGAAACCAGCCCGACGGTGACCGCCGAAGCGACACCGTACCAGACGACGCCATCCACGGTTCCCAAAAGGTTATAGCAAATTCCATAGGTCGCACCAATAATGACGACGCTGGATACGATTAATCCTTTGTTCAACGCGCCCATAAGCTGCGTCATGTTGGCACCTTCCTCGGTTTTCACGAGGTTAATACCGAACCAGATACTGGCGATGATTCCCACACCCGCAATCACCATCGGAACCGACAGAAATTTGATCGCGAGGTTCGCATCACCCAGTGCGTGGGCAGACGCCACACCCAGGGCCGCCGTGGCGAGAATCGAACCCGCATAGGATTCGTAAAGGTCCGCACCCATACCTGCGACGTCGCCGACATTGTCACCCACGTTGTCCGCGATCGCAGCCGGGTTACGTGGATCGTCTTCGGGAATACCCGCTTCGACCTTGCCCACCAGGTCCGCACCGACGTCAGCGGCTTTGGTATAAATACCGCCACCCACTCGTGCGAACAGCGCCTGTGTGCTGGCTCCCATGCCGAATGTCAGCATGACGACAGTAATTTCATGAAGCGACATATCGGTGAAACGGTGAAGTCCGTAGAACCATGCGGTGATATCGATGACCGCAAAACCAACGACCACCAGACCCATAACCGCACCCGCACGGAACGCCACACGTAAGCCTCGGTTTAATCCCACCCGAGCGCCAGCGGTGGTACGGTGAGCCGCGATGGTGGCGGTACGCATACCGATGTATCCGCATAATCCACTGAAGAAACCACCGGTTAGAAACGCGAACGGTACAAGGCCATGCTGTACCTTCAGGCCATATGCCATCCACGCAAGAACGAGCATCAAGATTATAAATACGACAAACACCACTTTGTATTGTCTGTACAGATAAGCCATCGCACCTTCTCGAACATAGCTGGCGACTTTGATCATGTCCTCATCGCCTTCGTCGGAGTTGATCACCTCGTTGTAGTATTTCTTGGCCATCACCAGCGCAATCAGTCCGCACACGGGTGCGATATACCACAGGCCGGGAATGGCGTTGCCGCCGTGATCTTCAACCAGACCCGCTTCATCCTGCGCCAACGCAGTGGTGGGGGCGATCAGGGGTAAAGCTACGAGCATCAACAGCGGTAGCAGTAGCAATATTCGTTTAACGTTCAACAGAAAATCTCCTTCTTCGGGTGGGGTATGACAATTCGGGATTCCGTCACCACGGACAGACCTTGACTTGATCCACCACTTTCTAACGATTTATTTACCTTAACTATTTGTCAATAAAGAGCTTACGGAAATACTGGCGTGGGCGCCGCCACGCCGATCCAACATAAATATCTTGAACGCGGAACTATAGCAAAACTTAACAGACCTGCAACGCCTTTTTGAAAAACGTTGTTGTACTTCTCGGCAGTAAGGTTGCGAATTTTCCAGTTTAATGTGGAGGATTTCGGGTTTTTATGTATCATAGCTGGTTAGAGTGATCCCGGAGTTGTCCCGCGGGAATCCCTGAGAACGAAACTCTATCAATTTGGATGATAATTCATGACCCCCGACACGGCACACCCCACAGGAATGATGGATATGGAGCAAAAAGACCAGATATTGATCACAAAATTGCGGGATTTGATTCGTGACATCCCCGATTTTCCCAAACCCGGTATCGTTTTTAAGGATATAACGCCACTACTGGCAAATCCTGCTGGTTTATCCTTATCCGTGGAATATCTCACCCAGCCCTTCCGCCATCTCCATGTCGATGTGGTGGCCGGGGCAGAATCGCGAGGATTTATTTTTGGAACCGCGGTGGCTCAGAATCTATCGGCCGGATTTATACCCATCCGAAAACCCGGAAAATTGCCTTATGACACTCATTCTGAGGAATTTTTGCTGGAATATGGCAAGGAAACGGTGGAAATCCATGTCGACGCCATCCAACCCGGAGATCGGGTACTGATCGTGGATGATGTGCTGGCTACAGGTGGAACGATGGCTGCCTGCTGTAAATTAGTGGAAAAACTCGGCGGGCAAATCGTCGGTATCGCCGTGCTGATCGAATTGACCTTTCTCGATGGCCGACGCCTGCTCAATGGCCACCCCATTCACTCCATACTCAAATACAGCTCCGCAACGTAGACAGGATATGCCGTCTAACGTGTTTGATCATCTGAGCCGCATGCTTCAGCTTGCGCGGTCATCCGAATATTCAATACACCACTTGAGGGGGGTATTGATTTCAAACAACATGGCGGCTCCTTCGACTTGGCTATGCCACCCCTGAACGGAATTCCGCTGGTACATGAAAAAGAAAGCCTGCTGGAACGAGAATCCTTTCTCGTTCCTACTCATTTGAGGGATTCCCATCGACTCCAAAGGCTTATCAAGCCGAAAATAATCCAAACCAGGCTTCTTTTTTGGAATTGACGAACGAATTAAGGCTTACATGTGACTACTGTTCAACGTATGACAATCAAACTCGCGATTGTGGGCGTGGCTCTCAGTGCCGCGATCTGGTTGCTGCTGGCGGATCCATTTATTCTTCCGGCGGATTATTCCGCGGATCTCAACCCCGCCGCCCCGCAACGTTGCATCGGTATTTTTCTGGTTTGTGTATCCCTCTGGTTTACCAATCTGATTCCCCCGGCTGCGACCGGGTTGTTAGCTATCGCGCTGTTGCCACTGTTCAACGTGATGCCTGAGAAGGATGCGTTTGCCCTGTTTGGAAACAGTGCGGTGTTTTTCATGCTGGGTGTGTTTCTGTTAGCCGGGGCGACGATCAGCACCGGCCTGTCCAAACGTGTCACGTTAGTGGCACTGCAAAGATTCGACAAAAGCCCGGATCAACTGGTGCTGGGCGTCACGGTGTCCGCCGCGTTTTTGGCGCTGTGGATGCCCGAACACGCGGTTGCCGCCATGATTTATCCCATCATCGTTGAAATCGTTGATATTTTGAATTTGAAAAAAGGAAGCAATTACGCAAAAAAACTTTTTCTTGCGTTAGCGTGGGGATCGATCATCGGCGGCGTGGGTACGTTCTTGGGTGGGGCGCGAGCACCCCTGGCACTGAGTTTATTACAGGAAGCGCATCCGGGCACCACGATCAGCTTTATGTTTTGGATGAAGGCTGCGATTCCGATCGTGGTCATAATGGCGATCATCGCCGTTGTCGTACTGCGTTATCGTATCAAATCCGACGTGACGAGTATAAAAAACGCAACCCGCATGCTGGACAATCGCGTCAAGCAGATCGGTCCGATGTCAACGGCAGAGCGGCGACTCGCGGGTTTGGCTTTGGTTACGATCGCGGCGTGGATCGTGATGGGCCACACCATTGGATTGAGCGTGATCGCTATTTTATCCGCGATCATGTTATTTGTGCTGCGTATCGTGGACTGGCGATCGGTGCAGGGCTACGTCAACTGGGGCGTGCTGGTGATGTACGGCGGGGCGGTGGCGCTGGGCCATGCGCTGGGTGAGACGCAGGCACTAGCGTGGATTGTCGAGCAATTTATCGATCCGACGACGCCTCGAGTGATGATTCTGTTGATCATGATCGCATCGGCTATGATTCTTACAGAGGGGATCAGCAATTCCGCAGCGGTGGCGATTTTACTACCGATCGGTTATTCCTTGGGTGCGACGACGGGTATTGATCCGATCACAATGACGCTCGCAGTGACGATCCCAGCCGGTCTGACGTTTTTACTGCCGGTGAGTTCTCCGCCGAACGCGATCAGCTACTCTGCGGGTCATTATACGATGCGCGAAGTGGTGCAGATCGGTTGGCCGATGACGATCAGTGCGTACTTTGTGATATTATTTGTTGTGTTGGTCTGGTGGCAGTTTGTGATGAATCTAAAAATCTGGTGATATTTTAATTATGGCGCAAGATGGATTTACAATCTGGTTAACGGGGATGTCCGCATCGGGCAAATCTTCGGTTGCGCAGGCGGTTGCGGATATACTCAGCAATCGAGGCCTGGCGGTTGAAGTGCTCGACTCAGGTCGCATTCGCGCACAAATCAATCGCAGTCTGGGATTCAGTAAGGAAGAGATCGAAGAAAACACGCTACGATTGGCCTACGAATGTAAAATGTTGAATCGAAACAGTGTGATCGCGATTGTCGGATCCGTGTCACCTTACCGTGAGGTGCGTGATCAGGCCCGACAGCAGATCGGGAAATTTGTTGAGGTGTATTGTCGCTGCCCGATGGAAGTGCTCTTGAAACGTGACACAAAGAGTCTTTATGAAAAAGCGCAGAAGAACGAAATTCAGCACATGGCTGGTGTGAACGCGCCCTATGAAGAGCCATTGAAGCCGGAGGTGTTGCTCAATACCGATTCACTCACGGTGGAGGAATCCGCCAGCAAGGTGATCGCGACGCTGGAGCTGCTGGACATGGTCGATCGCATGGACGGAGCTGCGTATACGCCGGCGGAGGAGGAAATGATCCGCCAGCGTTTGCAGGATTTGGGATATCTGTAGAAAGAGTCAAAAGCCAAAAAATTAAAAAATCAAAAAGTCGAAAAATCAAATCGTAAATCAACAACCCGAGACGAGCCCGTGAGGAAGCGGGAAAAAAATTACAAATTACGAAATGACGGGTGGCACGGTCAAGCTTGGCTTGTCCGTGTTTTTTATCCGAAATGCCCCGGAGGGGTGTTACGTATTTTACCCAGCCATTAATGGCTGGGTGAACGGTGTTACTTCCGGGCTAGTCCCGGAGGGACGGCTGAAATGTTTGGCAAGGTGTTCAGTCGTCCCTACGGGACTAAAACGGCTTTATGGCGATCGCAATCCCAGCGATCAATCGCTGGGCTATTTTCAATCCGTCCCTATGGGACGGTAGGCTATCAACATTGGATGTAATGCTGTTGATGCAAATTACAGGTAAGGAATCGGGGAAAAATTACGAATTACAAGTTACGAATTACGAAAAACCGGGCCACGGATAGCTGATTACTTGACGAATTGATTTTATCGTGCATATTGTTGCGGACCGACTTTACGGGAGTGTAGCTCAGTGGTAGAGCAACGGCCTTTTAAGCCGTGGGTCCTGGGTTCAAGTCCCAGCACTCTCATTGTCGGGCATACCGTAATAATCATATCAACAGTTATGTCGTTAATTTTTCTCCAGGCGGTGAAACTTTCTTCGGTCAATGGTCTTGGAAGATAATCGCTATTCACCGTGTTCAATGACTTGCGCAGGCGGAGTTGGGGGGCGGTTCGGTGAATCGTTTTTTAGCAGGTGAAGAATCCCCGCGAAGCC
>CBDTZI010000041.1:0-13329 GCA_965364865.1 uncultured bacterium
GATCGCTCCCCTCACTTTGGCGCCCGAGGCTCTGCGGTGCCCACCCCCGCCGAAATGTTGTGCGATCGCAGCTACGTCGATGTCCGGTGAACTCTCATTCTGCGGCGGTTTACTGCGAAAGCCTCCGCGAATCTGACCGTCATCCTGCTCCACCAGCATGACCGAAACCAAAACCGATCCAATCCGCAACGGCTCATTCACCAGATCTTCGGTATCCGCCAGCGTCGCACCACACTTCGCAAAAAAATCGTTCGGCAAAGTCGTGATCGCTAATAGATCGCCCGCAAACAGTTCGAGTTGGCTCATCACGGCTGCTCGCAATCTAAACCGGGCCAGCGATTCGTGTTGATATAAATGTTCGTGGATGGCATAGGGCTTCACACCGCGCTGTATCAACTCACCTGCGGCTGACATCACGCGCGGGTCGGTGTTGGAGTGTCGAAACCATCCGGTGTCGGTGGCGATGCCCACATACAACGCGACAGCTGCTTCGTGGTCTAGTTTCCAGCCCGCAGCCAATGCCCATTCGTAAAGAATCAAACAAGAAGCTGCGGCTTTTTCATCGATCAGATAAACGTCGGCCTGAGCGTCACGCGTGACGTGGTGATCGACGATGAGTTTGGGAATTTTTGTGGATCGATACCAGTTCGAAATCGGCGCGATTTGTCCGTACGAACAGGTATCCAAAATAACGATTCCATCAAACGAACTTAAATCGTCGAACTGTAAATCCTGACCGAGCAGAGGTATGGTATTGTCTTTGACCATAAACCGATAACGATCGGGGATCGGATCAAACACCACGGGTTGAGCTTGAACGCCTATGTTTTTCAACATGGATCGCATGGCTACCAGTGAACCGATCGCGTCACCGTCGGGCTTGGTGTGGGTTACCAACAGCGGCTTTTTCATCGCGGTTAATGTTTCAGCCGCCTGGGTTATTATGGTTTTGTCTATGGATTTCATATAGTGGTTCTATCTTAAGCCTATGTAGCTTACTTAACAATTAAGCGACAAATTGAGTATGTATCACCGCGCAGGCTAAAGCCTGCGGCTCAGAATTGTCATACATACACCCTACAATTCATTTCGAACCGATTCGATGTCGAGGTGAAGCTGTTTTTTCAAAGATTCGGGTGAATCGAATTTTTTCTGTTCGCGCAAACGATGATGAAACTCAACACGAATTTCCCGATCATACAAATCACTTGAAAAATCCAACAGATGCGCTTCGATGCGTAGCTCATCACCGTTGAACGTGGGGTTTTTTCCGATGCTGATGGCGCTGGGATATACTTTTTGATCTTGATCGACCGTAACTTTTCCAGCGTATACGCCCTCTCCGGGAATCAATTGGCTGGGCGATTGCAAGTTGGCGGTGGGAAAACCGAGCGTGCGTCCCCGGCCATCGCCTTTCATTACGGTTGAGCAAACGGAATACGATCGACCCAGACACAAAGCTGCTCTGCGCACCTTTCCTTCGCGAATCAGTTTTCTAATCAACGAGCTGGAGACCATCAACGTCTCGCCTTCATCAATCTGTAGCGTAATCGGTTCGAGTATGTACACATCACAGCCAAACTCTGCGGCACATTGCTTCAATAATTGCGGTGTGCCCCTTCTCCCTTTTCCAAAACCAAAGGATGGACCTTCGACAATGTGGGTGGGGTTAAAATTCTTATGCACAATCTCATGCACGAACTGTTCCGCTTCGAGACTAAAAAGCTCCGGCTGACTCTTGGCGACGACGACCACATCGGCACCGGCAGACTCTAAGTAGCGAAGTTTTTCAGGTAGAGGCGTGAGACGTTGGGGCGCTTTGTCGGGAGCCACAATCGTCAGCGGGTGAGGCTCGAACGTGAATACCACAACGGGTATTTTGGAATTGACGGCGAACAGACCAGCCTGGGCGAGAAGTTGCTGATGGGCGAGGTGAACCCCGTCAAAATTTCCGATCGTTAAGATTGATCGATCGAATGGGTTTTGAAGTTGATCCAGCCCGTGAATAATTTTCACAACACATTTCCTCTATCGCCAAGTCTGTTGGAGCCTGTTACGTCTGTAAGGATAGAGACCTTTGTCCATTGAATCAAACGATGATGAATTAAACCGATTTAACCGTTGACACGAAGCGATAACAATGTTGTGATGACGTTCGTGACAACAATTTCCGAACAACACAGCCCGGTGACCGTCCGGGCGGCGCTGTGCATCGACAGTGACGCAGTGGACCGATTCAGCCGAGTGATTCGTCATTTGACCGTCGGGTTGATCGATCAAGCGATCCATCTGAGTCTGCTCAGCAGCGATCCACGCATCGAAAAATTAACGCTCGGGCCTGTGCAATCACACTACCACCCACCGCTGAGTTGGCCATTGCGCAACCGTCGCATACAAAAGATAACTGAAGACCTGACCCATCCAGAACCGCCAAACATTATTCACGCTCTTTCGCACGGTTCATATTCACTGGCACAAACCCTGGCCCGCACATTCGATGCGGACCTGGTGTTGCAGGTCAGTTCGCTGGACGATTGTGATCGCTTGATGGAAATCGATGCGGAGCAGGTCGGTCGCTACTTCGCGTTCACGCAGCCCATCGTCGAAATACTCGAAACGCGATTGGGCATTCACCGCGATCAGATCGACCTGATTCGTCCGGGAATCCTGGTACAACGCGAGATTTCCTGCTTTTCTAATCCACAGCGTGTCGTGTCGTTGTTGTGTACGTCGCCCCTGGACCGCGGCAGCGGGCTTGATCGCATGATCGAAGCGATTGCCATGTTAAAGCAGCGTGATTACGAGATGCTCGTTTTTTTGTTGGGGCAGGGCCGAGAAGAAGATACCCTACGACAAATTGTTCGTGACACCGGTTTGTCTTCAAATGTGACCTTTGTGCAACCGATCAGCGACCCGGTACAGGCGATGTGCAGCGCGGACATTTACATCATTCCGCAAAACGAAACGGCGTTTAACGCCAACGACCTGGAGGCGATGGGAGCGGGCATGGCGGTGGTTACTTTTCCCAGCGCCATCAGCGATTATTTCCACGCCAACGAAACTGCGATGTTGTGTGTACAACCTACAGCCCTGGCGCTGGCGGAGGCGATAGAAACCTTCATCAAAAACGCCGACCACGCGAAGAAAATTGCGACACAAGCGATGGAATACGCGAGAGAACATCACGCGGTAAGTTCGATGGCGGAAAAGACAGCCTCCGCCTATCGACAACTCGCCTGGTCTCACACCACGTTCTCCATCCAGGAATCCACACAGGCTCATGGATCTTCTTAAAGGATCAACCCCCGATTCCGAAGCGACGGATCCGCTCGCGGAACAACTTCAGTCTCGAATCGCAGGCCAAATCGCAGGCGAAGTACGATTCGATCGATTATCACGCACTCTGTATTCGACCGACGCCAGTCTATATGAAATCATCCCAGTGGGCGTGGTACTCCCCAAAAACATTGACGACGTTCGCGTGGTTGTTGAGGAATGCCGTTCATATGGCACCTCCATTATCGCACGTGGTGGTGGTACGGGGTTGACGGGTGGAGCTGTGGGATCAGGCGTGCAACTCGACTTTTCGAGATACATGAATCGAATCGGCGAGATAGATGTGGAAAAGCGAACCGTTGATGTTGAGCCGGGCGTAGTGCTCGACGAGTTGAATCATGCACTTTCACCGCACGGTTTGTATTTTGCGCCGGACGTCGCGACCAGCAGTCGAGCGACGCTTGGTGGAATGATCGCCAACAATTCCTGTGGTGCCCATTCCGTGGTCCACGGCCGCACCGTAGATCATGTCGTGGAGATAACCGTCGTGCTCGCCGATGGCGAAGTAGTAACCTTCGGCGAATCCACAGAAAAATCAAATCGTGCTCTACGCGACCACATTGAAAAAAAACTCGCGAGCATTCGTAACGAACACCAGAATGAAATCGAAAAACGATTTCCCAAAGTGTTACGAAGCAACGGCGGTTATGGCCTGGATCGGCTTGGCTCTACTGATACACCGATAGATGTCACAAAAATTCTTTGTGGCAGCGAAGGGACACTCGGCATCATCGTCGGCGCCAAACTGAAACTTACTCCCCTACCAAAGTACAAGGGTCTGGTGGTTTTACATTTTCGTGATGTGCTCGACGCGCTCGGTGCGACTCCCGAAATTTTGAAACACAACCCGGTTGCGATCGAATTGATCGATCACATGATCATCGAAGCCGGTCGATCCAACCCCTCAATGTGTAAGCGATGCGATTTTTTACACGGCGATCCGCAGGCATTATTGATCGTGGAGTTTCACGAAAATAACGAATCGCAGCTTCATGCCAAAATCGATCAACTACTCAACAATCACCAGGCCATTCAACCTTCGTATGCGCAATCTAAAGTGCTGGAGTTATCGAAACAGGCTGATGTGTGGAAGCTGCGAACGAGCGGCCTGGGTTTGCTCATGTCCAAACCCGGCGACGAACAATCTTATGCGTTCGTGGAGGATTCCGCGGTTGATCCAGCGAGGTTGCGCAACTACATCGAACGGTTTTCTCAGTTGCTCGCCAGTGAAAACGTGGAGGCGGGCTATTATGCGCACGCCAGCGTCGGATGTATTCATGTGCGACCTGTTTTGAATCTGAAAAAAAACAGCGATGTCGAAAAAATGAAGCGCATCGCCGATGGCGTGAGTGATCTCGCGCTGGAATTTTCCGGAGCGATCACCGGCGAGCACGGCGACGGCTTATTGCGATCCTGCTTTTTAGAAAAAATGTACGGGCCACAGATTATGAACGCGTTCAAGCAGGTGAAACAACTCTTTGATCCGAATGGCCTGCTCAATCCCAACAAAATCGTTGACCCTTATCCCATGACCGAACATCTGCGGTTTGGGTCTTCACACAAAACTCAAAGCGTGAAAACGTATCTGGATTTTTCTGCGTACGGAGGCATGGCTCAACTGGCGGGCATGTGCAGCGGCGTGGGACAATGCCGACAAAAACGGGTGGGCACCATGTGTCCATCATTTGTGGCTACCGAAGATGAAACGCACACGACTCGTGCACGTGCGAATGCGTTGCGGATCGCGTTGTCCAATCGCGGATTACTCGACGGCCTGGATGATCCGTATCTCGCGGAAGTGATGGACCTCTGTTTGTCATGTAAAGCGTGTAAGACCGAGTGCCCCACCGGTGTGGACATGGCTCGATTAAAATCGGAATATCTCGCACACAAAAACATGACGCAAGGTGCGTCATCACGAGCCAGGTGGATCGCGGACATGCCCGATCGCTTAAAATCCGCCAGCCGGTTTCCGCGAACCAGTAACGTCATTTCCCAATCCAAACTATTCCGTAAATGGATGGAAAATAAGTATGGATTGGATCAGCGCATCGCTCCGCCGAAAATCGCTCATCAGACGTTTCGTACATGGTTTCTTCGCCACAGTAAAATTCGTGCGAAAGATAAAGCATCGCCGCGTGGCAATATCGTATACTTTGTCGATACGTGGACGAATTATTTTACACCGCAAGTGGGGATCGCTACGGTAACGCTACTCGAACGAGCGGGATATCACGTAGTCTGTCCGCCCACGGTTTGTTGCGGCCGACCGGCGATCAGTCAGGGTTTGCTCGTCGAAGCGAAAGACAACGCCAGTACCAACGTGCGACGACTCTCTCACGTTATCACAGACAACACACCCATCGTGGGTACCGAGCCGAGCTGTGTTTCGACACTGATTGACGAGTACCCACAACTTGTACGCACCCCGGTTGCAAAAAAAATCGCGTCGCAAACATTGATGATCGAAACTTTTTTGCAAAAACTGCTCGACGAAGACAATTCGGCACTACGTTTTCAAAAACCAGACAAAACTATTCGTTATCATGCACACTGCCATCAAAAAGCGCTCGTGGGTTCACAAGATGCGGCGGCATTGCTGGACCATGTATTTGGAAATAATGCGCAAGAGATCAACAGCGGCTGTTGCGGGATGGCTGGCGCGTTTGGTCACGAAGTCGAACACTATGACGTTGCCTATGCAATCGGCGAAGAGCGGCTGTTCCCAGCTGTTCGCGATCGTGAAAATGCCGACATTGCGGTATCCGGTTTCAGTTGTCGCCATCAAATCGAACACCACACGGACACCCCAGCTAAACATCTCGTCGAATACCTGGCTGGGTTACTCCTATAGATCGATGACTTGTCCAATCAGAAAATTCTATTTATCATCATACCGTTACTATTGTATTTACAGATGGAGATCTCATTGATGCACAATAGATTCATTCAAAGCCTCACACTTGCAGTTTTAATCCTGACGCTATCATCGGGTTGTCTTGCGCCGAAGTTTGATCTGGAAGCGGTGAAAAAACTCATCCACGATCGGCCAGCTCAACTCGACGCGTTGAACATGCTGGTGGGAAAGTGGAAAACTCAGGGCGAAGTAAAAATGATCGGGATGGACGAGCCGATTCTTACTTCCGGTACCAGCGAAGCGGTATGGGAATGTGACGGGCGCATTTTGATGGATCGAGCGACGTATGACATGGGGCCGATGGGTCCGATGAGCGGTGTGAGTATCTGGACGTGGGACGCTTCGCAAAAACAATATCGCATGTGGTGGTACGACAGTTTCGGCGAAACCGCGCAGGGTACCGCTCGTTATGACGAAAAAACCCGTACCTGGCATTTTAAGAATCGTGGTCGAAGCAGTCTGTGTAATGTCATCAGCAAAGGCACGATTCGTATGATTGACCAAGACCATCTTGAATGGACGTATGATCAGTGGGACGCGTGGGGAATTTTGAAATTCTCCACGATGAAGGGAACGAGTACGCGAAAATAGAAACGGCAAAAGTCGAAATATCAAAAAGTCAAAACGTGGGGTCCGCTGTGCGGATTATAAAATTTTTCACCACCAAGACACAAAGGCACCAAGGAAAAACTACGGATTAAAAATTCATGGGTGACATAGGTCCGCCGCAGAGCGGACCACAGGTTTTTCCGAACCGCGCCCGTGAGGAAGCGGCTTAATTACACATTGCAAGTTACGAAACAAAGATCGCTAGTGCGTGAATCCTTTCTCGCACTAAAAGAAGGGTCCGTTGTGCGGACTTACAACACCCATCATTCAGACAACATCCACCATTGAAGCCCAGAGTACATCAAGCGTCGGTTCGTCACCACATTCCGGGCAGCGGGTCGCGGTCAAGCCTCGAAGCAAATAACCACATTTCATACATCGTGGCGAAGTATCACCGCTCGTAGAAGTAAACGACTTACCCGTCCAAACGTGTACTGTAATCGCCATCCACAAACCCCAGCCGATGATAGGAAAGTAAAATATCACTCCAGCAAATATAGAATTTGGCGACGTATTATCTAATAAATAATTGATTAGAATCGGAAGAAACAGACACAAAAAAGCGATGAAAACGGTTTTTCTAACTATATTCGTCGACCACGCCACAACGTGCCGCCAAATGAAAATCCATATCACAACAGCGACTATAGCACTTAGTAGATAAGTAATTAAAATCTTAGTACGTGTGCTGACATTTGTACCCATGCTATCGGTTAGTGCCATACCGATAAAAATTACGCTTATCATTACAGGTATACTTCCGATCGAGGCAACAATTCGTTTCGCAACGGGAGATAGCATACTAATTTGTGTGTTTACTTCTTGATGTTTTCCTGACATTTGCCATTTCTCCCAGCCCCACCAAACCCATACTGATAACCAAATCCACAATCCCAAACTCATTTCGTGTTGACTCATTCGCATGAGTTCCGGTCTAAAGTCTACACATCCAGGCGACTGAAAAGTTATAATAGATTGACCATAAACAACCTGTACAAACGGAATCATACCGATCAACACCGTCAACCATTTTCTTCCTAAAGTCCAAATGATCGTACGTTTCCAAATCACGACCATAGTCAACACGAACAGAGTAGAAAAAATAAAATGAAACCAGCGACCTTCGTCGAATTGACCTAACCTTCCGTAATGATCCAGTAGTCCAACACCAATGATCGACATGGTTGGTACGATTGGTAAAAGCGCAAGTGAATAGATCAAACGGCGCGTGATCGAACGGGAAGAGTGAACGACTTGGTTGTGGGATGCATCAGATTGCTGTGATTCAACCGCTTGCATGGCATTAGAGTATCGGCTCGACGAAACATTGCAAGATTTTCGGCGAGCACAGCACGCCCTACGAGTTTTGGCACTCATCCTCGCAAAAATCCGAAATGCATAGTACCATATTACGACTCTTTGAATAATCAAGTTCGCTAACCATAGGATAAACATAACCATGAATACAAAACGAACGATCACAACAAATCGATTGTCTAACAAATCAACACTTTCCATTTTGCTGATGGGTATCGCACTGAGCATCACCACGGGATGCCAGAGCGGTAATTGGAACCCGTTTAACCGCAGCGTTAAACCCGGCATCAATGACCACTACAAAAACATGGACAGTGTCGACACATGGGTGAACCGTTTTGAATCGGAAAGCCGGGAAATTTTCCGCGAACGTCACAACATCCTAAAAGCCCTCGAACTTAAAGATGGAATGCGCGTCGCGGACATCGGAGCGGGAACCGGTTTTTTCACACTGATGTTTGCGCAGGCCGTCGGCAAGACAGGCCGCGTCTACGCGGTAGACATCACACCGGAATTCGTAAAACGAATCAACAATCTGATGAAAGAGAACAGCCTCTCCAACGTCCGCACGGTATTGAGTAAAGAGGACTCCGTTGAACTACAACCCGAAAGCGTTGATCTTATTTTCATCTGTGACACGTATCATCACTTTGAATATCCCAAACCCGTCATGCAGTCGATTTACAAAGCCCTTAAGCCGGGCGGTCAGCTCATCGTGATCGACTTCGATCGAATTCCCAACGTCAGTCGTGAATGGTTGTTGGACCACGTCCGGGCCGGGCGCGATCAAACCACCTCGGAAATCGCCTCCTACGGATTCAAATTTGATCAGGATATCGAAATCGGCGACTACCTTCAAGACAACTATTTCCTTCGATTCCACAAACCCAGCTCATAACAAGCGTTCATATCGGACCTTGTACAATTCATTACAATTTGTTATGATACACGCTCGGGTTGCGTCCTGACGGGCACAAATCCAATACGCATATACGTAAGCATTTTCGACGTGATTGACGTAAGACGGCCGGCTTAAAAAATTTGAAATTTGGGTTCATGCACGCATGCTCAAGGCATCTTCCATGGGGTTTATGGGGGCGGACATTCTATGCGCTCATCATTCTGATCATGATGACGGGATGTAGAGCGAAAGAACCTGCAAATCAAGAACCATCTAGTCAGCCTGTTGTCAGTTGGTTTGTAGATATCACGCATGATGTCGGCTTAGATTTCAAACATGAAAGCGGGGCCAAAGGTCAATGGTTTATGCCTGAAATCATGGGCGGCGGCATCGCTCTGTTTGACTATGACAACGACGATGATCTGGATATTTACATCACCACCGGCCACCATGGTTTACCCGATCTGAAATTTGAGGGTACCACCATGAACCGTCTTTATCGACAGGAGGCAGACGGTCATTTCACGGACGTCACGATTCTTTCAGGACTGGGCGACAAAAGATATGGCATGGGTGTTGCACTTGGCGACATGGACAACGACGGTTACACGGATGTTTATGTCACCAATCTCGGACAAGACTGTTTGTATCGCAATAACGGTGACGGCACGTTTGAAAACATCACTCCATCATCCGGCATTGACGCTCCAAGCTGGTCCAGCTCCGCGTCATTTTTAGATTATGATCACGACGGTTTTCTGGATTTGTATGTGGTTCAATATGTACGATTTGACGAAAAAAAACAATGTCGCAATCGCGTCGGTCAACCTGATTACTGCGGACCCAATTCCTATCGCCCGTTGCACGATTTACTGTTTCATAACAACCGGGATGGCACATTTACAAACGTAAGCAAACCATCCGGCATGGCTAAGGTCGCTGCAGCTGGGCTGGGTATTGTTTGTGAAGATTTCAATGACGATGGTTGGATCGACATCTATATTGCGAATGATCAATACGCCAACAACCTCTGGCTCAATCAACATGATGGTACGTTTCAGGACGAAGCGATGATGCTCGGCGCCGCTTTGAATCTGCATGGTCAAGCGGAAGCGGGTATGGGTGTCGTCGCCGCGGATTTTGATCAGGACGCGGATATGGACTTATTTATGACACATTTACAGCAGGAAAGTAATACCTATTACACAAACATGGGGTCGGCAATGGGTTTTACCGATACAACCTCTGAGTGTGGTTTGGGCTGGTCCAGTATGCCCTATACCGGTTTCGGTACAGTCGCGTTCGATGTCGAGCTGGACGGCGATATCGACCTGGCGGTGGTGAATGGTCGAATCAGCAAGGGTCATCCGCATCCCGGGTCAGAATTGTTATCGCCCTGGAACATGCTGGCTGAACCCAATCTATTTTACATCAACGAAGGCTCAGGTCGATTTATGAAACTAGACCAATATGTAACATCATTCACCTCATCCATTGATACCTCACGAGGATTGGTTTCGGGGGATATCGACGGCGACGGCGATATTGATTTACTGGTCGCCAATATCGAGGGACATCCACGTCTTTATCGGAACGAGGCTCCACGAAAAGGGAACTGGCTTTGTGTAACTGCGTTTGATCCTCGTTTGAATCGAGACACGATCGGTGCTCGAATCACGATCGTCAGCGGGCGAACAAGCCGTACCCAATGCATACGGTGCAACGATAGTTATATGTCCGCTCACGAACCGGTGGCTCATTTTGGATTGGGCAAAACCACCAAAATCGACTATATTGATGTTCAGTGGCCTGACCGTTACCAGGAACGATTCAAAGTCAACGGCGTGAATAAGACCGTAAAGATTATGCGAGGCCAGGGAGCGTCCGCGTATGCCTCGAAGGAATAAACACAAACAATCGTTTTCGATCGCCGATCCCCAAAACCCTTCCACCAAAGGGAATGGGTTGTGGATGTTGATCATTGCGGTTTTCATGTTGATCTGCCTGGTGGCTGGATTGATGACGCTTCAATCCACACAGTTCAATCGACCCACGCTAGCCAACCAAACTTCAGAAATTGACTCTGAAATTCCCAATCCCGACGAGTGGTTGATTCCACTTCCCGATGTGGAAGGCATGGAGCCGCAAGTCGCACAGTTGATCCAGCAAACGCACGACGCCGTGGTTGCGGATCGATCTTCTGCACAAAGGTGGGCGCAATACGCCAAAGTTTTGGACGCCCATCAGTTGCACGATTTCGCCATCGATGGTTACCAGAATGCCTTGATGTTAGATCCCGAAAATATTCGCCTGAAATATCTACAGACCATTGCCCTGGAGTTTCAGGGAGAAGATCTTCAACGAGTCGTGGATCAATTCAAGGAAATCGCCGCTTTGATGGAGCTTTATCCGCCTGTTCATTTGAGACTTGGACATGCGCTGATGAAGCAGGGTAAAAACCTTCAAGCCCGTGATTCCTATCGCTATTCCGTCGAACAGGACGAGTCGTTTGCCATGGGACATCGCGGATTGGGTCAGGCTTTGTTATCCATGAACGATCTGGCAGAAGCCATTCAACATCTGGAGCGGGCCACCCAACTCTCCCCCAAGGATAGTGTCACCTTTGCATCTCTGTCACAAGCCTACACCCGTGCAGGTCAAAAGAGTAGAGCGAAGGAAGCGGAGGAAAAGGCGAAAACGCTTCAACCCGATCACAGCATCCCCGACACCCTTCGCTATGAAGTGGATGCCTTAGCGATCGACTCGTCCTCCTGCGCCTTTCGGGGGGATCGTTTCATCCAGACCGGTGATTACGAACAGGCTGCGAAAGAATATACCGTCATCGAGAAGGTCTTCCCCAATGACCCCGTTGTCCATACCCAACTCGCACAGATTTATAAAGCAATGAACAAACATGAGCGAGCTTATCACCATTTACAAAAAATCGTCGATACACAGAAAAACAATACCGGTGCATATATTCAAATGGCTGAATACGATATGCAGGATCGAAAATTTGATACGGCCATAACGCATTATCAAAAAGCGTTACTCATTCAACCCGATCAAATCTTGTGGCGATCCGCGCTGGCGACGGCCTGTGCGAGAAACCAACAACACGAACTAGCCATCACAGAGTTTCAAAAAACGCAATCGTTGGGACCCCTCAGTGCCCAGGCGTTTGCCGACTGGGGTACGAGCTATGCACTCAACGGGGATATGGAAAACGCCATAGAACAATATAACAACGCGATCGAACAAAATCCTGAACTCATCGAAACACTGTTTCACCTGGGATTAGCCTACGAACAATTGGGCCAGTTCGATAAAGCGATCGAAGCCTACTCCCGCGCCGTCGACATCAATCCCGATCACATCGCCGCCGAAAAATTGTGGGAATTAAAGCCGAATTAGAATTATAGTAAAAATAATGCTACTGATCGTTGACGAGTCATGCCTTATCCCCCCCTTCATTCTAAAAACGCGGTTTCCATCACCCGAACGTGGCTAAGTTTTTGTGAATCCAATCGGTACATCACGGACAAGACTAAAATCCCATTTTTAATAAAACACGCTCTTCCGGGATAAAAAACAAAAAAAGAGTGTATTTTGATGAAGAATCGGGTATATTCGGTTCAGCCACTCGACATGATAGAGTCACATTTCCTCTAAAAGTCGGCTTGTTAGTGTCTTGATAAAGACATCTGATACACGGTGATTCACTGTGGTGTTCTAACAACGGAGGGTTGGTCGATGAACACGAAGCGCGTTTACATTGATTCGTTCAAGCTGTTCTCCATGGTTTGCATCACTATTTCTGCGACCTCACCCGCAGCCTCCGACGCATCCCCTTTCACGACCACACAAAAACAACGTATAGAATCAGCGGAATTACAAAACGGATCGCAAGGCGGTGCGTTGTATGCAGGCCCGTTGATCGAATCTACGGGGTTTGAAACCACCGACGGCTGGGTAGCCCGCGGCAGTGTGAACGCGGACCTGACCGTGAACAACGGTTTTATCTGCGGCCCGGAGTTCGCGGATTGTTCGGATCCCGATCCTTTTGCCTGCCCCGGTTGAATTAATACAGGAACGTTTGCAAGGGTCACATCCCCCATAATTACATTTACATAACTTCCATTCAATGCTCCGTTGGCAACATTGAAATTCTCCAATTCCATTTCGGTTGCATCGGCCATCGAAACCGTTATATAATTATCCCAGGAAGCCCGGGTAATTGGATCCGGTA
>CBDTZI010000042.1:0-13208 GCA_965364865.1 uncultured bacterium
CTCTAACATGGAAGCGTACAGCCGTATCCCGCCCAGGGGATTGCGTATCTCATGGGCAACGCCCGCCGCCATCTCACCCAACGCCGCCAGTCGTTCACGGCGTTGAAGTTCCTTATCTTTTTGATTCAACTCTTCTCGAAGACGGCAGACTTCTAGACCCAGCGCATCGTGAGAACGTTTCAGCCGTTC
Organism: uncultured bacterium; assembly: GCA_965364865.1. Lineage (GTDB taxonomy): Bacteria > Planctomycetota > Phycisphaerae > UBA1845 > UBA1845 > CBDTZI01. Next base: position 190 of record CBDTZI010000042.1, read on the forward strand.
GGTGACGCTGTTGTATTTTTGTATGATTACGGCTAAATCCGGTTCTTGACCGAACGCTGTTGGTATGGCATTTTTCACGAAGCTTCATCCAATCGCGAGTTTTCTACTACATTTGTCCGATTCCGGTAGGCACTTAACGCGTGTGTCGAGGTATGTGTTTCTCGAAGTTCCCGGCGGATGGATTCTTTTCTGGCGGACAACAGTCGAGCGTCCTGCTCGTCACCCGCCATCAACCGACCTAAACTTTGCTTGGTCACCTCCCAAAGTTTTTCCGCCTCTATTTTGTGGACCTCTACGAGTTGATCACGAATTTCCGGCCAATGTGTGCGAATTGGTCTTAAACCCGTTGCGATCGCGCCCAATCGGGTGGATATCGTTCGTCGCTGGGTCAAAATTTCCAGCAATGGCCCGGTATCATCGTCACTGACACACTCTTTTTGTTTCGCAGCCAATGATTCCAATCGCCCATACAACGATACCTGTTCGCGCAACAGGCTTACCAATCGTTGCGACAACGATGTGTCGTTGATTCCGGATGTTTTCTCTTTGGTTTTCATCATGATTTACTCTACTGCGTTCAAAACATCTCGGACTGATCCAGCCACTCAAAATATCGTTTCCAATCGTCACGGGTTTCGGGTGAAACCGACCGCTGAAACGCACGATCATCAATGGCATCCACCAACACCATCGCCCTGGATAGCGCCGCCCGCGCTTCCGGAGCCTCTCCCAGAAACACATGACAATTAATAATCTGAACGTAAGCGGATAACCCGGTGGGCAAATCCTTATACAAACCAGCTGCCTCTTCATAAAGCTTGAGCGCCTGTAAGTATTGCTGCGTTTCAAAAAAACAATCCGCCTCGAACATATACGCATGACGCAAATAGGTTTTTTCCAGGCGGGTCAATTTTTGGAATTCGTGTAACTCATAGTCACGAATCAAGGCACGAAATAAATCTCTCGCAATCGCAAAACGGCGACTGGCTTCGTTGCGTATTTGATTGACTTCGACGGGGACCGTAGAGTTTTCACCCTCACTTCGTAGCGCCAACGCACTTTGCCGATAGGCGTTGGCCAATAAAAATCGGATACGACCGATTCGCGGATCATTCGGATACCGTTCCAGTGCCTCTTCCAACGTAGCAATCGCCTGTTCATACGCCCCGCGACGAGTTAACACATCTCCCAACAGAAAAAGTGCTTCCGAAAATTCAGGGGCGTTGGGTGTGAACACTTCTGATTCATCCAGCACGATTCGCAACGTTTTTTCAGCCAACTCCACATTTTCAGGCCCCAATGCCAGATAACTTTGCGCGAGAGGAACCAGCGCACGGGCACCGTCGAGCGTGCGGGGAAACCGTCGGTACGCCTGTTGAAATGCTTCGATTGCTTCGGGAAGCTTGGCTGCGGATTGAAGCAGATGCCCTTTTCGCAGCCACGCACGAGGAACCAGCGAATGCTGGGGGCGTTCCTTGGCAAAGGTGGCATACATTTCAACCGCACGATCGACCTTTTGGGCACGGGCAAACAACTCCGCCGCACGCCACAAAGCCTGCGCAGCTTCACGATCATTGACGATGTTTATTTTTGCGATTTCGAGAAAGGTCTCACCCGCTCGATTGAACTGACGGAAAGCCTCGTTTTGTTTTATCGCCGCAATAGCAGGTTCATCATGATCTTCAACCTCGCGTTCCAGCTTTTGTGCTTGTAGCGTTTGCAACTGACCCACTTGCAACAGAATGGAAGAAGACTGCTCAACATTTTCGCGAGTCAACAGGGATCGAGCGATCAATGCGTATTCCAACGCCGGTTCGATCTGCCTCTCCTGTTGTAACGTATTCGCCAGCAATCCCAACGAAACCCGCAACACATCGCGATTCACCAAGCGATGGTAGCCAAGCCAGTCCAAATCCTCCAGCGAAATTCGGTATTGGTGAATGGCTTCGTCATGACGTTCGAGTAGCGCCAGAGATTCTGCGATTCCAATTCGACTGGCCAGCGCGTAGGGCCCTTCCGGATGATATTTCAACACATCCGTAAAAAACGACATCGCCTCCATTGGCCGCTGCGGACTGCCATCACTCATCACCACGCGACCCAACAACCAACCCGTCATCGCATACACCGAATCTGTCATTTCAATACGATTTCGAATCGTACGCAAACGGGTTTCCGCCTCATCGAAGTAACCGTCCTTATATAAAAGCACCGCTTCGAGATATGAATACTGATCGCGATAATCCGAGTCATGAAACATCGCTTGATTTCGCGTGAGCAAGGTCGCAGCCTGGTCCAGTTGGCCCAGCTCTTCAAGCACATCAAGCTTTTCTTCGATCGCCCAAAAACGCAAATCCAGTCGCTGCTCAGACATTTCCGCCAGAAACAAATCAAGCATGGTGTTAATGTTTTCTGGTCCAACCTGGAGATGATCTCGGGAGAGGATAATGATATGCTTGTGCAAATCCATGGCATTGGTGACATTGCGATCCAACGCCTGTTGGTAGTATTGCAGTGCATCCTCTTCACGCTTCTGCAATTCGAGAACGCGACCCATTCTAAAATAATCTTCCGCATCCAGCCCGACACGGTGGGTCATGACCTGCCGGTAATGTTCAATGATTTCATTACCCGTCTCGTCAAACGAGCTGGAACCGGAGACGGTTTTTTCATAAAGGGCACGAGCGAGATGTTTATGGACCACAGCCCGCTGCCGGTCGGTTTCTCCGGGTCGATGGGTGAGCACATCGCCAATACGCAGCGCTCGATCATACATACCGTTATCGATCAGGGCTTTGATATAATCGACGGCCTGATCCATCGACAGCTCAGTCGGTGTGGTGTGAAGCTTGAAGAACGAGGTGGTCAATAGAACCAATGAAAGCGCAAACAGCGGCACCTGCCACTTGTTGCGAACACGATCTTTCAATTGACTCCATGTCAATACGTCGCTCATCCTGAGCCCATCCAAAAAACGCGCATCATCCTGACGCGGTATGTCAAAATGTCGGCAACTTCTGCCTTCGATCTTGACCGTTGACACCAACCATTTTCAATACTTTCATAGCATTGAAAATCGTGTAAGCAAAAATCCGGTAACGTTCTAAGTCCTGCTATCACAAGAACTTGTGAGACTGGCGATAAAAAATTATTTTTGAAAAAAGGATTGAAGAAAATGGAGGTGATGAAGATTGAAACGCAAAAACGGCACATCAACCATGATAAGGTTCTTCACGAATGAAAATGTTAATGATCAAACCCGTATATCAGTTTGAACAACGACTCACAACTCCGCTGATAGGGTTGTAAAGCCTGTTGACGCAGCCATTCAACCGGGATCGCTTTACCCATCAGAATGGTTCGACGTGTAGATTCTGCTCCATCATCCCATGACAACTCAACGACCCATCCACCACCAGACATAAACATCGTTCGCCTCGGCCGCTCAAATACAATACGATATGCCCGGTTCTCTCAGATCAGAGGTCAAAAATACTGGGCCCGCAGCTGAATACCTATGAATGATCAGCATGAACATCCGAACTGGATCGACGCTCGAAAACAAATGATCAAGAATCAGATTCTCTCACGGGGGATATCCGATCCACGCGTGCTGGAGGTCATGTCCACCATCCCCCGCGAACAATTCGTCCCGGATGCTCTGCAAAAACACGCCTATGAAGACCGGGCATTGACGACACAACAAGCTCAAACCATCAGTCAGCCCTACATCGTAGCCTTCATGACACAACATCTATCAGTATCGCCAGCGTCGAAAATTCTGGAAATCGGCACGGGAACAGGATATCAAACCGTCATTCTGGCTACCTTGGGTGCACACGTATTTACCGTCGAACGATGGCCCGAACTTCGCCAACAGGCCGAAAACACCCTGAGCCATTTGAACATCCACAATGTTTCGTATCTCGTGGGGGACGGTAGCCTGGGTTGGCCGAAGCATGCACCCTTCGATCGCATCATCGTGACCGCCGGTGCACCCCAAATCCCCGACCGGCTGACAGAACAATTGGCGGACAACGGGATTTTGATCATCCCGGTCGGAAAGGAAAAAGAGCAAATCCTCGTCACCGTCGTTCGCCGAGGATCACGCACAATCGAAACACCGTCATTGCCCTGTAGATTCGTCAAACTGATTGGAAAAGATGGCTGGCCGACGGACTCTCAGTGATTTGTTCTTGAAATTGACGCAAATTCGTCTAATCTACGGGTGCTGGAATTTACCGACTATCCGGCTAATTGAACATCTATATCTATAACATAGGCAATGGAAGAACATTCATGGAAAAAACATTACTCCTTTCAGTCTGGTTATCAATCTGCGTAATGGGATGTGCAACCTACGCTAAAAATATAGCTCCGTTAAAGCCCGTTGCCGAAGAATCTGTATATCTGTCCAACATAAGACAGCTCACTTCTCAGGACATGGGATATCAAAACGCGGGAGAAGCCTATTTTTCTCCCGATGGTCGAACCATCATTTACCAGGCTACGCCGATGGGACAAACAGAATATCAGATCTACTCAATGAACCTTAACACCGGTAAAACAAAAATGATCAGCACGGGCAAAGGGGCCTGCACTTGCGCTTTTTTCCACCCCCATAAAAATAAAATCATCTTCGCCTCCACCCATCTCAATCCCAATCCGGATCGGCCCCAAAAAGACGCCGATTCGGACGGATACAAATGGAAATTTAATCCTCACATGGATATATTTGAAGCCGATCCCGATGGCAGCCACCTGCGCCGACTTACCGATTCACCAGGTTACGATGCCGAAGGCAGCTATTCTGCGGATGGAAAACAAATCGTTTTCACCTCACAGCGTGATGGTGATCTCGAAATTTACGTCATGAACGAGGATGGTTCCAAACAGAGAAGAATCACACAAGGGTCCGGATATGATGGCGGCCCGTTTTTCTCGCCCAGTGGAAAACAGATACTGTACCGAGGTGATCGACGCGCGGACGGAAAGATGAACCTGCAATTAAGAATTGTCAACGCAAATGGTGAAAACGACCGCCCCATTACTGATAACCCTATATTTAACTGGTGTCCCTACTGGTATCCCGATGGGAAATCCCTGATCTTTACTCAGGTGAACCATGAAGCCTGGTCTCGCGGCGACACGCCCAATTATGATTTATACATGACGACTATCCGCGGCGATCGTTTCATTCGTATCACCTATCACCCCGCTTTTGATGGTCTACCGGTGTTCAATAAGAATGGAACAAAGATGATGTGGACCAGTAAACGAGGAGGCCTGGATGAATCGCAAATTTTTATCGCAGACTTCAAACGACCCGATTCCCTTCGATAGTGAATCCGAATCGTAACCACTAGGGGTTGCGATTCTCAGCACGATCCAGGGGGTCGATCAAATCTTGAGTCAGTTCAAGATGACAGCGTGGACATTTCAGTCCATCGTCCGCATCAATCCACTCACCACTACCCACCCGTACCTGCTCAGGCTTTACGGTTCCCTGTTTGTCCTCGGAAAAACGAAATGCCACTTCATACGAGCCGTGCGTGTTACACTTATAATGGGCGACCGGGTATGCAGGCTGACCACACATCCAGCAGGGCCGAGAATCCTTACGACCCGTGGAGTGAAAAAAATGCCCACCCTCGCATCGCCAGTCCATCTCGTATTCGCGCAAACTTCGAATATGGACCGGGATTTCTTCACCCGACTTCCCCACCCGCCAGATCAGCAATGCCGCGACCGCAACGCCAGCCGCAATAACTAAACTCACGATCGCCGTTCGCGAAACATCACGTTGTTTGATGATGCGGACTTTGCGCTTATGTGTGGGAGAATGGCGAGATGATGAATAGCCTGACGGCATTAGTTCGTACGTCTGGGAGTAGGTCCGGTCCACCAGTACAAATGTTGTTTGGCAAAGGAATAATGGAACATGCCCAATTCATTACACAGAGTGCATCCACCGCCCGCACAACTGTCGTAAAACTTGCGAATCGGATCTTTTAACAAATGATCCGTTTTAGCGTGACGAACACCACCGGTAAGCGTTAACACATTGACACCATGATTATGACGGGTCGTAATCCAGGGATTGGCCGCCACTCCGGAAAACGGGTCCATACCGTCCGTCCATCGCATCATTCCGTCGTTACGTGTGGGACCGATTCCAGTCGCAGATTTTTGACCAAAACGAATCACATCCGGACCCAGGTCCGCAATGAGAATCGTATCATGCGGTCGCGAAGGCGACTGTCGATCCAAGTTGCCCAGAAAACCACCACCCGCCTGCAAAATAAAGCTGTTAATTCCATAACTTGGATAATCCGTCACTTCCGGATTTTGCAGGTGGTCTCGAGCTCCAATCATACGATAACCGTATGGATCTTTGGGACAGGCAAGGATCGCCGGGTCGGACAAATAGGTGGGATACATTTTCGTGAACCAGGCATTGTTGATCGGTTCACCGGTACTGGAAATGTTTCCCTTGGTTTTAATCGGTAACCAACCTTTATTTTCAAAACGGTACATGCTCAAACTTTGACCGATTTCACGCAAGTGGTGTTGGCATAACGTCGAACGAGCTACGTCCATGGAACGTTTCATGGAAGGAATCATTAAGGAAATGAGCAGCCCAATCACCGAGATCACAACGAGCAATTCGATGAGTGTGCTCGCGATGCGTCTCCGACCAGCAGACCGGTAAACACGTCGTTTCTTAAATGTGGGGACCATTTCTAACATAACGCTACTGATGAATTTATCCGAATGACACACAAAACGCAAGAATAATGTGAAAAACTGTTGATTTTTACCAAATTTTTCTCACAGAGAACCTTGTGATTCTTTTTGTTCAATCCTACCAAACTTGCCAATTTTAGTGAAAACGTTACAGTATCAGCCGAGATCGGGGTTACGGGTCCGTGAAAACTTTATTAATACAGTGAGAGTGCAAATTATGGTCTCCCTGAAATCTCGCGTCAGCCAGGAAATTCTACCTTTTGTGACCAAGCCAGGACAATATATCGGGCAGGAAATCAATCAGCTTGTCGGTCCCGATGACTGGAATCAAGCCCGAGTACGAGTCGCCGTCGCTTTTCCCGATACCTATACCATCGGCATGAGCCACCTCGGGTGTCAAATCCTTTACTGGCTCATCAATCACACCGACGGTTGTTGCGCAGAACGAGTTTTTTGTCCGTGGACCGACGCCGAAGAAGTCATGCGCAAAAAAAATATCCCGCTCTTCACATGGGACACCAGGCAACCCGTGTCCAGCGCAGACATCGTAGCTGTATCTTTGCAATACGAAATGTCGTTTACCTCCGTATTGCAACTGCTTGATCTGTCCAACATCCCGCTTCGTAGTGTTGATCGTGACGATTCTCATCCACTGGTCATCGCCGGTGGGCCGCAGGCGGATAATCCCGAACCGATGGCTCCGTTTCTCGACCTCGTGGTACTCGGTGACGGCGAAGTTTCGATGGCTGCGATTCTCGACACCTATCAGGAATTGAAAAACGGCGGAATGAAACGCCGCGACATGATCCGCGTGATGGCACAACGGTTTGAGTGGATCTACGCACCGTCGCTTTATGATGTTTCGTATCATTTCGATGGCACGGTGAAGGCGATCACCCCCAACGATCCGACGATCTCAACTGGCATCGAACGGTGTCAGACGCTGGATTTTGACAACGCACCTTTTCCCGTTCGCCCGATCGTTCCCTATGTCGAAGTCGTACACGATCGTTTTGCGATAGAGATCATGCGAGGCTGCCCGCAACGCTGTCGTTTTTGTCACGCTGGCTACACCAAGAGGCCGCTGCGTACACGATCCGTAGATCAAATTATCACAATGGCCGACGAAATGTACCGAGCCACCGGTATGAAAGAATTTGGCCTGCTGTCGCTGTCCACCGCGGACTATCCTGACCTGCTAGAACTAACTCAACGAGCCAGCGAACATTTCACGCCGAAAAAAGTGAACATCTCCGTGCCCTCTCTGCGCGTAGACAAAATGCTGCAAAATATCCCGTCGATGGTGAACGCCGTTCGCAAGAGCGGATTAACCATCGCGGTCGAAGCGGCCAACGACGACATGCGAGCTGCGATTAGAAAACTCGTAACCGACGGTGCCCTGCTGGACGGCGTGCGTGAAGCGTACAAAGCGGGCTGGCGAAGTGTGAAACTTTATTTCATGTGTGGATTCCCCGGCGAACGTGAGGATGATATCGACGGCATCGTCCGATTATCCAAAGAGGTCAGCGATGTTCGCAAAGAACTCGGTCAAGGCCCCGCCAAGGTCAACGCATCCGTCGGCTGGTTAGTTCCAAAACCCTACACCCCGCTCCAATGGGCGGCCCAACCTCGTGCCGAGTATTTTCACGAAGCGCGACGACGATTGAATCGCCTGCTTTATGCAAAACACGGCGGGAAGAAACGCGGAGCGGTTAAAATTAAAACCCATTCCGTCGAACGATCGATTCTGGAAGCGGTCTTCGCTCGTGGCGACCGTAAATTAGCCGACTCCATTGAATACGCCTACAAACACGGCGCACGTTTTGATGGGTGGGATGAATGTTTTCATTCTCGAATCTGGGACGAAGCGTTTCAAGCGACGAACATCGATCCGGATTTCTATGCTCACCGTGAACGATCTCCCGACGAAGTGTTCCCGTGGCACCACCTCATCGGCGGCGCTCCTGACGATTACCTCGCTCGACAATACGACGACATGTTCGTCAACATCAATATGCCGCGACCCACACCAGCCACCGTGCCCGCCTAGCCCGCTCAAGGTCAAGCTCGTCCACCTTCTCTAGACCAGATAAGCTAACGATTGATCCGTTTCGCCATCCATCGCAACGGTCAACGTTTTGCCATCGGCGACCTCCGGGATATGAATCACCCGAATACTCTCTTCAAACTCTTTGTCGTCGGGAACGATTCGCGAGAGCACATTGTTGGATTGATTCAAAAACGCTTCGTTATATCGGGTGCCCGATTCGTCCGGGTATAGGGGTAGGTAATGGATGTTGGCTTCGATTAAATCCTGAAAAAAGTGGGTTCCAAACGAAACTTCCGGCACGAAACCATCTTTTTGACGAGCGACTTCGATCAACAGGCTGCAATGATTGATGTCAGAATATTTTACGGGCACACCCAGTTGAATATCGTTGCTACCCCATCGACCCGGTCCGACCAGAACAAAAGATTTGGGTTTGAGTCTGCGATTGATTCTTCCGACCACGCGGGCAACTTCGACGCGACGTTGCCGGGTGGAGATCGCATCATAACGTGCGGGATCAACATACACGATGTATTCCAACCCCTCCAGCAATCCTGTTCGTGCATGTCGATGCGCGTCAAACAAAACATCTTTCTCTGGAATATCTGTGGGTATCGTCACCGGACCGGATTCGCGCGATTGCGACTGGGTACGACATTGCAGCACATAAAAATTCGTTCCGTCGCAGGCGAATTCCATATCCACCGCTGAGGAGTATTCCTGTTCCAGTAGTTTCAACATGCCTTGTACACGCGACACGATCGGCGTTTCACGAATGAGTTTGTCAAACGTGATGCACAGATCACTGGGCTGGGCATCGATGAGGCGACTGGCGGGTGCATACAGCTCACCCGCTTGATGAATCGATACGATCTGATCCAGAATGGGAAAATCCATTCCCAGGGCTAGCAAGTCCTGAAACCGGATCGATCGGAGTCGATTTTTATCCAGGTCGATGACGTCCAGCGTTTTTTGCGAACAGCGTACCACATCCTCGATTTTGGATTCCGGTCGAACGGTCGGGGCACCCAACGCCACCATGCGCGGATAATCTGCACCGCTGCGATCCACCGCCCGCGTGCCCAGGCCCATCACCATACGCATCATTCCGTCCTCGCGTTTAATGCGCGGCGACCATCGATATTCATTTTTAGAAAACGCAACGCCCGCAAACGCGGGTAGAAAATATTGTCCAAACTTCACACCCACCACACGCTGAATGAGAACAGCCATCTCCTCCACATAGTCAATCAAATTGTGTTCACGGCGATAGATGATCGGATCGGGACCCAGCGTGCTGGCGTAGACCTGAGCGATCGAACCGAGCAAGGCCTGTAAACGCTGCTCCAAAGTTCCCTGATTGGCAAGGAAAAAACTGGCGTATTTCCCGCAAAAAGCGGTGCCAAACCGATCTTCCAGCAAACTTGAAGAGCGAACGATCAGGGGATGTTTACCCAGTCGCTCCAACACCCTCCGCAGGTCATGAACAATTTTCAATGGAAAATCGCCGTTGCGAAACACGCCGCGAATCAACGGGTATTCACGAGCTACATCCTCAATCGGTTTATATTTTTGATTTTGATATTCATCGAGACGATTCAGACGAATAAAATCTTCCACCACATCGCTCCGAAGAAAATACGACTCCGGAACAACGATGGGTAGAAATAAATCTTTCCCTTCTTCGGGATCGGCCAGAATTCTATTGGCCAGGATCATTCCGCCCGCCTTACCACCGATACGACCCATGCCGATATCACTACCGATCATGCGCTGTGTAATGTTATCAAAATCACGGATGCGTAAATGATTTTTTGCAACTCCGATATATTCCAACTGATCACTCACCAGATGACGCGTTAACGCCACACGCGTACCCACCACTTCCGCCGGCGCAAGCTGGGTTTCTCCCAATGGTAAACTGCAAAAACGATTTATCTTATCCGTGAGTTCACGAAAAGTGGGTTTGGTGGCGCTGGCGACGTGCTCCAGACTGTGAACCTCTTCCCGTTTGATGGCCAGGTTCACCAGATCGTCGATGTCCGCGATGTTAAAATGTTGACACACATATTGACGAGTAATGTTCTCGACCAACACCCGCTCCTGATCGTCCCATCGGTCACGTTGCAGTTGGTTGTGATCCTCTTGTTCATCGCGGATCGCCTCTCCCGCCTGGTTACGGGCTTCGTCGTGAATCGCGTCGATCGAAACGATTTCCCGCCGGTGAAGCTCCATCAACAACTCCCGATGGATGCGCTCACCCAGGTGCGGGCGCAGGCGTAAATGATCCGCGAGGCGGTCGGCGATGATCGATAAATGGTTCGACTCTTGGGTCATCTTAATTTGCTCTATCCAGCGATGATTCGATTTTCAGAAAGGGCCATTGTCGCGATTCCGCTCGACTGTAGCAAGTGGACCCATCAACATGGACATTATTCTGATCGACCGCCCAACGAATTGCGAGCCAATCGCCGAAAAGTAGACTATAATTCAAGAACAATACTATAGCCAATAGGCTACCCTCAGGAAAATGTATCGCATGACAACTTCGCCGTCAGATTCGCGCAGTGCTGATTCAACGCAATCGGACCATCAACACCCCATCAATCTGCCGGTGATTTCATCTGGTAGATCGACGGCAGTGCGTCCATCACGAATGTCACGCTGGCGAGCGGGCTCATTAATCATGGTCCATCTCATCATGATCGCCCATGTGATCCATTGGCTGATCACCGGCAGCACGCTCTCACCCATCGAACCTTCCGAGGCGATGTATACCCTGAATAACGGCGCACTGAACGCGGGGATGGTTTTTTTCTGCGTGGCGATTTTAGCGACATTAATTTTTGGACGGTTTGTCTGCGGCTGGGGTTGTCACCTGATCGCCTATCAGGACCTGTGTAGTTGGATTCTAAAAAAATCGGGCATCCATCCCAAACCCTTTCGTTCCCGGCTGTTGATTTTTGGACCGCTCGCTCTGGCGATATACATGTTTGTCTGGCCCAGCGTTTATCGATGGTATTTTGAAATCAAACCGCCGAAATTATCCAACCATTTTATCACCACCGAATACTGGGCGACGTTTCCCGGACCCGTGGTCGCGGTGCTGACCGTGATCCTCTGCGGATTTGTCATCGTCTATTTTCTAGGCTCGAAAGGATTTTGCACCTACGCATGTCCGTACGGCGGTTTTTTTTCACTGGTGGATCAGGTCTCGACGGGAAACATTCTGGTCACCGACGCGTGTGAACATTGTGGCCACTGTACGTCTGCGTGTGGTTCCAATGTGCGCGTGCATGAAGAGGTTGCGTTGTACGGAAAAGTGGTGAATCCGGGCTGCATGAAATGCATGGATTGTGTCACCGTCTGCCCGAACGATGCGCTGTATTTTGGATTTGCCACACCCACACTGGCCACTCGTGCCAAAGCGCCACGAAACCCTAAACCCTATGATTTCACGCTCATAGAAGAATTGTTCATGGTGGTGATCGGCGTGGTATCGCTACTCACCTATCGAGGATTATACGGTCAAATTCCGCTGCTGTTGTCTATGGGGATGGGCGCCATGACCGCTTATCTTGCACTTAAATTTGTGCGACTGTTGCGAACATCCAACGTGCGATTTCAAAATTTGAAACTCAAAACCGGGGGAAAATTATCAACCAGCGGATTCCTGTTTTCATTGGCATGCGTTGTATATTTTCTCTTTACGATGCACAGCGCGACTATTCGTTATCAAGGCTATACGGGAAATCAGCTGGCTTCCTCGATTAAGCTGGGAGATGAAATATGGATGAAAGATGTTAACGTCCTGGATAAGGTGGATACAATACTACAACAGAAAATCGACCGGGCCATCAAAAAATTTGAGTTCGTCAATCGGTGGGGTCTGTTACGTACACCCTCTACGTTTCAATCCTTGATTCCTTTGTACATGGCAAAAAACGAATTGGTTCATGCGGAAAAAACGGCAAGACAATTGATCCTGTATATTCCCGAACGAGCTGAGCTGTATCGAGCGTTGGCGGGTATTCTTTATAAAGCGGATCGAAACGAGGAAGCCGTCGAACAGTATCGTGAAGCGTTGCAATTCAACCCGAATTATTCACTCGCCCGTAACGAGCTTTGTACCTTATTGATGACGGTAGGCCGGGCCGACGATGCTGTTGAGGAATATCGACAAGCGGTGGTATCGAATCCCGCTTCAGCCGACGACCACTAC
>CBDTZI010000043.1:0-13129 GCA_965364865.1 uncultured bacterium
ACATCAGCCCCTGTATCTGCAAACACTCCGGCGGTACCTACAGAGGTATCAAACACAGGCCAGGCAACTTCTGTAGAAGTGTGATCTCTTGACGGGCCAACAGTTAAGGAAATTGGATTTCCTGAATCATCAACGGGGTCTGATAGCGGTACTACTTGAGCCGTCGATACAACAACATAAACCAAGCCCAAACATACGAAAAAACTGATTTGAATTATTCGTTTTGACATAGCTCTTCTCCAAAATTTGATATCGAAATACCCAATCGAATCACCTGAAACAATGATGTGACGATCAAAATAGATTTGGTTGAATTTGAAATGTATCCGGCCATGATCACCTCTAGATAATATCAAAGACTATCTGACAAGAATAATTATTCGTTGAATATAGCAAACCTCGGCTTAATCTTCAAGAAAAATATTGAAAATATAGTGTAATTCAGATGGAATCCTGGGGTCGAATGCGTGAGGGCGGGTTTTCTTTTGCTTAATCGTTGATCAGAGTAAAGTTTGCCAATATTGTCCCACACCGACGCGAGTATTAGATTTATTTTATTCAATGGGGATAGTTGAATACGCAAAGAACATTTTATAAAACGCTCTAATGGTAAAGGGGTTTATTTGTAAAGAATACTATCTATTACGATCAATGGGTGAAGTTTTGTCATCCATCCTTTACGGACACGCCGTCGGGCCGGCGAAGGGGTAGGGCGTGCCTAGCCAGGCGTCGACACCTTTGAGAATATCTGCAATACTCACACGTTGCGAGGGATTCGGTATATTCGGTTGCAATTGAGAGCGAGTTTTCAACGGCTCAAGATTACCAAGCCACTTATCCACCAGTGACAAAACATCTGCGATATTGGGTTGCGCAACGCCCTCTCCTTCAAAGGGTGCAATAATGTCACCCCATGTTCCGGTACTCACCGTTAACGCATTGGAATAGCCGAGTTCGTTATTGATATTGCAAAATTCAAAAATTGTTTGTAACTCATAATCCGAGCCGGGTACAATTGCGTCACCGTACACATGCAACAGATCAATACCAGTCCAATTCTGGTAATGAGGTTGACATTGTAATTGAGCGGCAATAAATGGTGATACGGGGTCAACTAATTCTTGATATTCGTTTGGTGGACCGACCCAACGTACTTGATTGTTGAATTCGCCAAAACCATCGAGTTGTTTAAGTTGTACGCGTAGGGCGACGTTAAGATTTATGCTGTTTATCGCACTCGGATCAAAAGATAAGTACCGATTTTTTACTAAAGGTACAGTTTCAGGTAGAATCGATTCAGGAACAACGCAATCACAATCCAGCTCTATCGTGTAAGAGCCACGATCAGCCGTACTCCACGAAGAAAACTGAATGTAATAGGTAACCCCTGGTGTTAAACCGGAAACCGTAAGATTGCCCAATTCATTATCTACGCCGCAACCGTCATTCTCACTACAAGCGATTTCTACCAATGATCCACAACTGCTTTCGTACATGGCTATCGTAGAATTTTATGCGACGCTATTGCATGTGGTCAGCGTAGCTTCAGAACCTGATGCTACAAATCTATACCACAAAGTGCCGTCATGGTTATTCTCAATGCCGCAACTATAAGAAGTGCTTGGTGTGTTGTTAACGGTTGAATTATCAACTTCTATTGTTTCCCCGCAGAATATATCCTCGGCTGCACCTTCACAAAATTCTCCGAATACCAAGCCACCACCCAAGGTATTGCATTCAGTTTCAAAAACACCATCAAGGCAGGTGACTCCATCACAACAGGCTCCGCTGTTAAACGCAAAGTCGCAATTTTCAGCAGGTGGGCTATCAAAACAGACCACTTCATAGCCCTTCGCGATTTCGCAATCATCTAGAATGTTATTACGGTTACAATCAATCTGGTTGCCATCGGCAATGGAGCAGGGTGTTAGGTCAAGAGTGAAATTGTTATTGTTAATAAAGGGGACACGATTGAGAATATCCTCTATGTTTGTACCATCAAGATTTGCACGACGAAAAGTCATTCCTCCGTGTACCCAGTACATTTTCCCCGATATCGCGTCTATAGCTATATCTTCGGGAGTATATATATTCGTTATCAAGGTCTCCAGATTTGACCCATCCAGGTTGCACCGCCGGATAGTACCTGCCGTCTGATCTATTGTATTCGTACCCCCAAAATACAGTTTATGGTTCAGAGGGTCGATAGCCAGGCACTCAGGATCAATCGGTTCTCCGACATTAATTTCAACAACTTCGAAACTGTTCAAGTCCATACGCATCAATTTTCGGACGATACCACTCACATATTCAGTCCAATACAATTTCTGATTGAAAGCATCCAGATTTAGATCACCCATGTAAAGACCATTATAATTAATTTCATTCAGCTGATTATTCTGATAAATAAATATATCATTGTTATTGTCATTATTCTTAGTAGACATAAACATTCTACATGTATCTATATCCAACTCTATAGAGGATACTTTATTCAACTCACTGGTAAGCACTTCAGTATATAAGTTATCAAGGGAAGTGATATTGACATCTGATCCAAAATAATCAGACCAGATCAACAATCTATTTCTAAAATCAATTTCAAGGTCATTAAACCTCCCATCACCGAATCCCTCAATTAGAGTCACGGCATCAGACCCATCGAGATTCATACGATTTATTTTTCTGTTGAGTCCGCCTGACCAGTAAATTTTCCCCAGCTTATCTGAACAACTTAATTCTGCGCAAACACTATCCGCAAACCAGGCATTTTCATCACACAGTTCCTCCGCTACATCATCCGTGCATTGGAATCCATCACAGCATGCCCCATTTGCGCCATAGGCAACTTCAGATCCGAATACAGTACTCAACGATAAAACCATAACAATGGATTTGATAAAACCTGAATTGATACCAGCCATGGCCCGACTCCTAACTAATGAGAATTACTGCCCGATGAGAATCACCATCTTTGGGAGTATATCAAATTAGGAATTGGCGTGCAAGTAAAATACTATAAAAACAGCGTGAGTCGTATCAAAACCGCCGAATAGTACCCAAAGGACGCGTTATCTTTTGCTCTGTCGTCGTTTAGGGTATAGTCTGCGAACTGGTGCGGTGCGGGCTGGGGTAAGATTTATAAATATGGAGATTACTAAATGTTTTTCGCAAACATTAAAAGACGAGTACTAGTCACAGGCCTGTTGATGGCTACGACTTCTATTATTGCGGTCGTGGGGTGTGCATCCACGAATGTTGAACCACCCGTTGCGAATATCAAACCCCATGCGCAAACGCTTCATGGCTATACCTGGGTGGACAATTATCATTGGCTGCGCGAGCGGGAAAATCCCAAAGTGATCGATTATCTCAAAGCCGAAAACAAATATACCCAATCGATGACCAAACACACCAGAAGTCTGCAAAGTAAACTCTACAAAGAGATGAAATCTCGTATCAAAGAAACGGACCTGGATGTCCCCGTCAAAAAGGGCGGCTACTATTACTACACCAAAACCATCAAGGGGAAACAATATCCGATTCATGTGCGAAAGTTAAAGTCACTCGACGCGAAAGAGGAAATCCTGCTTGATCCCAACAAACTTGCCAGGGGGAAGAAATATTTTCGCATCGGGCGTTTTCGCGTAAGCCCGGATCATAAACTCTTAGCCTACTCCGTGGATACCGCCGGCAGTGAAACCTATACGGTGTTCATCAAAAATCTCGAAAGCGGAAAACTGCTCAACGATCAAATTCCCAACACCTATTATTCATTAGAGTGGGGCAACGACAATCACACACTATTTTATAGCACCCTGGACCACGCGAAACGTCCCTTCAAGATATTCCGACACATCCTCGGCCACAAAGCCGCGGACGATCAGTGGGTCTATCACGAAAAAGACGAATCCTACTTCGTGAGGCTCTCCAAATCGCGAAGCCAGGGTTTTATTCTGATGAATCTCAACAGCTCCATCACCTCCGAGGTGCATTATTTGTACGCCGATCGACCGCTCAGTGAATTTCAGGTCATCGCGCCGCGTATGCACGGGGTGGAATACGATGTCGAGCATCACGGACGTTATTTTTACATCACCACCAATCAAGACGCGATTAATTTTAAGTTAATGCGTACGCCCATCAAAACACCGGGCAGAACACATTGGGAAGAAGTTATCGCTCATCGACCCGACGTTAAACTGGACGGCGTCGACGCCTTCGCACATCACCTGGCGATCTACGAACGAGAATACGGCTTGAAGAAATTACGCATCAGGCCGATGGGTGATCATCAGGAACATTACGTCACTTTCCCTGAGCCGGTCTATACCTTTCGTGCGACAGGTAACGAAGAATTTAATTCAGATACAATACGCTATAGTTATACTTCGTTGGTCACACCCAACTCGGTGATTGACTATAACATGACGACGAAACGTGCGGAGTTGAAAAAACAGGATGAAGTGCTCGGTGGTTACGATCCTTCCCGTTACACCACGCAGCGTATTTATGCCACAGCCCCGGACGGCACCAAGGTTCCGATTTCGCTGGTATACAAGAACGGACTGGTGCGAGATGGAAAAAACCCGGCGCTACTCTATGGCTACGGATCATACGGGGCGAACATGGACCCGAGATTTTCTTCTTCACGATTGTCATTGCTGGATCGTGGTTTTGTCTATGCGATCGCCCACATTCGCGGCGGTGGCGACATGGGGCGACCCTGGTATGAAGATGGAAAATTCCTGCACAAGAAAAACACCTTTACCGATTTTATTGCTTGTGCTGAACATTTAATCGCGGAAGGATTTACTACGCCCAAACTTCTGGCGATTCGCGGTGGCAGTGCTGGCGGTTTGCTGATGGGGGCTGTGACAAATATGCGTCCTGATTTATTTAACACTGTTCTCGCACATGTGCCTTTTGTGGATGTGATCAACACGATGCTCGATCCTACGATCCCGCTGACGGTGATTGAATATGAAGAGTGGGGTAATCCCAACGATAAAACTTATTACGATTACATGATGTCTTATTCTCCGTATGATAACATCAAGGCTAAGAATTACCCCAACATGCTTATTACTGCTGGTCTGAATGATCCTCGCGTTCAGTATTGGGAACCTGCGAAGTGGACCGCCAAACTTCGTACGATGAAAACCGACAACAATGTACTCGTATTGAAAACCAACATGGGTGCTGGCCACGGTGGATCATCGGGTCGATATGATCGCATTCACGAAAAAGCCTTTGAATACGCCTTCATGCTCGACACACTGGGCATCAAGAAATAATTACGAATTACGAAACAAAGTGCCGCTGGTCCCGAACCATAGGGATCCGCCACTGTTCCGAACACACCCGATACGCTGTGGAAGAAATTACGGATGGGTCGGTTCTGGTATCACCGTGATGTTCAACGTTTTTCCGTCTCGTTCGATTGTCAATTTGATCGGATCGGGTTTTTCCAGAGCCTTAAAAATGAGGGAATCCGGGTCATCACCCAATGGCTCGCCGTTGACCGCCACGATTACGTCGCCCGCTTGCAGCCCCGCTTTTTCTGCGGGTGCCCCTTCCATCGTTCGGTCTATCGTCATACCCTCCTCCCCCATCATCAGCATCACGCCCAGTCGATAAGGAGGCATTAGACTGTCCGCGAGTACCGGAACATCGGGATCATCCAACGTTTTTATGATACTTGAGTCGCGATTCGTAATCATATTGCTGATGAATGAGGAAACAGCCATTGCGGCTCCATCCATATTCGCCAGAACAACAAAGGTATAACCCAGATCTGGAAAGAAACCGAAGTCAGCGCTGATTCCCGGCGCACCCCCGTTGTGGCCATGCTTACGATGTCCGCCTGTTCTGACGTCATCAATGAGGCATGCATAATAGGCGTTGGGTCCGAGTGAAATTTTTCCTTCTAAATAAAGTTCGCTGATGGCGGGGGATAACAGCTTGTGTTGTTGGACAGCCAGTGCGTAGTTGAGTAAATCATCCACTGTGGAATAACCGCCACCCGCCGGGCCGCCCTTGATGGAGTGAGCCAGTGTGTTTTCGCGCCACACATCACCTTTTTCCATCGTGTCGGGAAGATATTTTGTATATCCGATCGCCAGGTTGGGAACAGGCATGTCAATGGCGTAACAGTCCGTATTCTTCATACCCGCCGGCTCGTAAATATATTTGCGTACATAATCGTAATAGCTTTCGCCGGTCAGGCGTTCGATAATGCTTCCCAGTACCACCGGCCCGGCGTTGCTGTAACCAAATTTTTCACCCGGTTCAAATTCCAGCGGTTCATTGACAAAGGTAGACAATAAATCATCCACGGTGCGAATCGTGGTCCACTTTTTCTCGTAGGCTTCGTTCCAATAGCTTCCCAGGCCGGAGCTGTGTGTTAACAGGTGTCGTATGGTGACATTCTTCGCGACATCCGCATTGGGGTAATCCGGCAAGTGCTTTCCGACGGTGTCATTCAGGCTGATTTTTCCATGCTGGATGAGGTGACAGATCGCTAATCCGGTAAACATTTTGTTGATCGAACCGAGATTGAATTTCGTGTCGGGTTTGTTGGGGACGTTGTATCTTCGACTGGCAAGCCCATAGGCTTTACGAAACAGAGGTTTGTTCCCCTTGGCCAAAAGCACCGCGCCAGAAAATTTTCCTTGTTCAACCAATTCGTTGACACGATCATGGATGGCTCTGACCATTTCCTCATCGGACATGTTCTTGTGAATGGACTGCAGCGCTTTGGAGCTCTTTTTGGAAAACTCTATCGCGGTGAAGCGGTGGGGAGGGTCAGGTTCAATGGTAAACAGCATCGTATCGCGTCCATACGGACCGGGTTTGTAATGTAGTTTCACCGAGTTCGCACCGTCAGGACGCACCCCGCGCGGCTCCGCGCCTTTGAACTGTTTGCGCAGGGTTCGGAATTGTTTGACGAGATTTTTGGTGTCACCATATTCGTCTTTCATGGAATCACTGACATGATTGGCGATAAAAGCCTTGATGGAATCATCCCCAGTTTGAACAAGCATGTCTCTCATTTCGCGAGCAGCTCGCAATCGCGGTGAATCCTGAGCCTCGACAACGGCTGAGAAAACCATGCAGAAGAACAGGCTGACGGTGATGAACGAAAGGTTTTTCATAACAATGTAACTCCCAAGTGTCTTAACCGCATGATCAGGCGCAATAAAAATCGTGCCGATCCTATGTGCGAGATGAATTCGTTTTCACCTCTATGAACCTAGACGATCGAAAATTCACAATCCTGTCACCGTTACGAATTAGGATCAATTTACTTGATGTTGTTGATGTAGACGAGTTATGCGTTTGGGACTAGAAATTTGATTGCGTGCGATATCGGCACACCAAAATTGGAGCAGTCGAAACTGCGGGAGATGGCGAAGTTGACGCCGACACACTTACCGTCCGGTCCGCAGATCAAGGAATGCTACGCAATGCGTTCGATATTGCGATCACAGGGTGTATCGTGATGAAAGTGAACCACTCAGAAATACCATAATAGGTAGGAAAATTTTTATGGGGGCCGTACAGCGGTCCTTACTATGACATCCTTACATTCGAGATCTCAAAGAGATGACTAGCAGAATCAAGCCCCAGATGGAATGTATACCAAACACCATCGCAACGTAGGGGATCGTGGCGTATTTTTCATCGATCGCGCCGCAATAATATCCAATCATAAGACCCGCTACACTAAAAAAGGCGGAGAGGATCAGAAAATAGGATGCCGTTCGTGTAACACCGGCCAACATGCGAACCAACAGAATACCGATAGCTGCACTGACCAAAACAAGACCAGCCATCCCCGTTCGCAAGTGGTCGGGCTTATACTGCATACCAAAATTCGACCACACATAAAAGATATAAGCACCAAGGATCAATGTGGTCGCTACCACCGCAATCACGCCGATTTTTTTCGTAGCCAGATTTCTCGCGCGGGATACAAACGCGCCCGACGAAATCGCCAGCCAACAGGAAGCCAGTGTCGAAAAGGCCAACCAGCCATAACTCATCGCGGGGATCAGTATTTGAGCCGTCTTTCCACTGAATTGAAAAGAGGCATCCTCCTCGTTTTTCGTTTCCGCCGGGTTGGGTTTTTCCGGCTTGATGCCAAACATCTGTGCTGCGACCTGATTCATGTCGACATCCACGGCGACGGGTGTTTTCATGATCAACGTCATGTATAAAAACGGATCAACCTGCCACCACGTTCCGTAATACAGCACCGCTGCGACCAATAGATTCATTACGCCCAGCCAGAGTCCAGGCGCACGCCGTGTCGTTGCACCGGTTGCACGCATCGTTCTGCTTCGACTTCGAGAAGAGGCGTCGTATAAAACTTTAATTTCGAGTGGTGCGTCTGGTTTCATCGAGTATGGAAATCCGTTTACTCATCTAGGTTGGATGGTTGTTTGTTGGCAATGTCACATCAATATAATGGCGTACAATGATCGCCTTACAGATTAAAATTACGCCGGCCAATTTCGCGGGCCAACACTGGTGAGGTGACCCTCGCCGCGAATCGGAAACGCCTGAAGATAATCGTGGATCGAATCCGCCGTGACCGCATCCACATCCGCCAGCGTCTGATCGACCGTACGCGGCGATCCGCGAAACTCCATGTCGTCCATAATCTGCGTCAGGCGATGGTAGGGGACTTCCACCTCGACCGCCAACGATGTTCGCCGCTTAATCTTTACGCGATCGACCTCATGTTCTTGTACACGCTGCTCGGAAATAAGTTTCGCTTCTTCCTTCATGGCGTTGACCAGTGCTTCAGCATTCTCCGGCTGACAGGTGCCGTATAAAACCATCGCACCGCAATCATTGTAATCGAGATAGTAAGCACCCGCTCGTGGTGCGATCCCTTTCTGGATGATATTCCAATAAAAGCGGGAGTTGTCGCCGCCGAGAATAGTAGACATCGTTGCGGCTGTTTCCGATCGCTCATCGCAAGCGCTCACCGCGGGGAAGCTCAGGGCGACGACCTGTTGCTTGAAGCGATCGAGCTGCATGACATCCGTGCCGGTCTGGAGCGTCGGCGGAATTCTTTTCGCGCCGTTGTCTATGGTGGGCCAATCGCCACACAATTTTTCCGCACATTGAATGATTTTATCAGGATCGACTTTACCCGCGACGACCAGCAGCATATTGTCCGGCGAATAACGACGCTGAAAATAGTTCCACATCTGATCGCGGGTCATATCTCCAACGGTTTTTTCGTAACCTAATATGGGCCAGGACAAAGGGTGACCGGCGAAAACTTTTTCCTGTAGAAAATCAAAGGCGACGTGATCAAGGCTGTCCTTGGCCATGGCGATTTCTTCGAGCACGACTTTCTTTTCCATGTCGAACTCTTCGGTAGGAAGCGTCGAGCGTACCATATCCGCCAGCAGTTCGATCTGAGTTTCGATATCGTTTTGACGAACCCAGCCATAATAAATTGTGCGGTCTTCGGAAGTAAACGCGTTGTAACTGCTGCCCATACGATCAAAGTCGATGGTGATCTCTCGCCACGATCGTTTCGACGTCCCTTTGAACATCATGTGTTCAAGGAAATGGGAGATGCCCGCTTCTTTCGGTATTTCGTCGCGTGCGCCGGTCTTCGCCAGAAAACCCGCAGCTGCACTACGCACATCTGGCATGAGCTCGATCACAATCTGCAGACCGTTTTTTAACGTGTGGACGGTATATGGATTATTCACAAATCTGTTCCTGTTTATTGTTGCGATGAATTAAACGGACGCACTTTCGTTGATTGAAGAATCCGCAGAAGAAGTTTTTCCCAGAGGCCTGGGTCCCATCGTAAAGACGCATCGCTGATCGCGAGGATAGTTCGCCAAGAACTGTCGTATATCATCAATGGTCACCGCTTTGATCTCTGCAATTTTTTCTTCGATGGGGATCGGTCTGCCAAAAAAGAACAGATCACCCGCCAGTTCCGAACATCTCGCACGCGTACTATCGCCGCGAGTTTCCTGATTCGCTAAGATGCCGGTGACCGCTCGGTCCAGTTCGTCCTGCTCCAGATCTTCGCCCAGTCTTTCCACCTCACGCAACAGCACTTCATACGTTTCGTCGCAGCGATCCGCTGAGGTGGACGCACCGAGAAACAACATGCCCGCGTTGCGCGGTGATTCGTTCCACGCACCCACCCAATACACCAGCCCGCGTTTTTCACGAACTTCGGTAAAGAGTCTTCCACTCATGCCGCCGGATAACACGCCGAGCATGACTTGTTGAACCGGATAGTCTTTGTGGGTGACGTCGACACCGCCCCAGGCAATGCCGATCTGTTGTTGTTCGAGGTCTTTATTGTGATGGGTCATGCCCGGTGTAAATTCGAGTTTGTACGATGTTCGACCTTCTTTGGCATCGCTGCCAAATCCCGAAAAATATTTTTCGAAGATCTGTGATGCCCGTGTCGCTTCAATGGCTCCGGATACCGAAACAATCATGCGCCCAGCTGTGAAGTATTTTTTCCAATGTTGAACCATGTCGTCGCGAGATATTTGTTTAAGCGTTTCGTGTTCACCGAGTGAATGGCGACCCAAAAGAGAGCCGAACACTTTTTGGCCCATCAGTTTGCTGCTGAGGCTTTGGGCGTCGTCTTCCAGTGCGATCAAGTCCTGATTCGCAAGGTCGATATTGACATCGCAGGCGTCCTGGGGAAAAGTCGGGTTGCGAAGCAATTCCGCGTGTAACTCGACCGCTTTTTCAAAATGTTCCGGCAACATGGTGCAAGTGAAGGTCGATGTTTCGCGCCCGGTTCCACCGTTACGGCTTGCCCCGATCGCATCAAACGCATCGGACAAACCCTGCCCGTCATATTTTTGCGTGCCCTTGTCAATCGTCTCGCCGATGAGTCGGGTCAATCCCAGCTTGTCTTTAGGGTCGGTGCAACAACCAGTCAGCATACGGATTTGAAAAGCGACGACGCGGCGGTTGGGAAGATGATAAACGCCGAATTCCATACCGCTGGGAAGCTGGCTGTGCGAAATTTCCTGATGTTCCATATTGGTCAAGTGATACACCTCTTGTTTTGTAGTCCGCAAGTTATTTACCGGATAAATCGTTCGATCGCGCTTATGAAAGGCGACCCCCGTGAAAGACTAGTCGTGAGGCTACTCCGACGCAACCCGAACCATCTCAACTCGTTATCAGCTATCGGGCCTCGGTGTTGCATCGATCTTGAATAGTTAATCCATCGGACGCGGTGAAGCAAAAGTTTGATTGAAAGCTCGTAATGAGCCATCTTCCGCCTGTAAATACCAGTTGGGTTCATTTTCACGTCGTTTGTCGAGATTGAACCAGATCGCGGCTCGCACCTGTGGATATTTTTGCAGGGTATGATAAGCGTCGCGAATCCATGTTTCGCGTTGGCCAGCCTTACCCGGTGCGCTGCCAAACTCGCTGATCATCACGGGCTTGTCGGAATATCGCCGATGAAAATCGTCCAGAACTTTTACATACACCTCTTCAAAACTTTGCCAGTGGTGCCATACATCGTGATGCTCGCCAAAGTTGTAGCCATCCACGCCCACCCAGTCGACATACGCATCGCCGGGATAGTAGAGATGCATGTTGTTGGATTTTTCGTTGGGTACGCTGACGATGTTGGGTGACCAGACCCATTCCACATTTTTGGCCCCTGCCTGTTGAAACAGGTTGTGAATACGTCGCCATGCTTTTTTGAAGAGTGCGGGATTTCCAGACCAGGTAAACCAGTCGCCGTTGAATTCAAATCCAAATCGCAACAACACACGACGGCCATCCTCCTGGGCATCCTTCGCCCACTTCGAAAAAAAAGTGTCGTACTTTCCCGTTACAATATCAGATAAATAATGGTCCGATTTTTGATCGTGCCAGGACCACAATTCAAGAGAGACAATCGTCGTTGCATTTTGCTGATCAATACAATCCATCGCAAACTTCGGAAACTTTCGGCCCAGGTCGCGATAAAACATTACATAGTCGGGCTTGCTTGAAAACCGTTCGATTTCCTTGGTGAGTAGTTGATTGTATTCGCGTGACCACAAAATCTGATAAAGACCCCATTCAAGTGGGCGGTCGCGTTTGGCAAATCCGCTTGGGCTATAAGTCAAGCCGATTACGAACATCAATGCGATGATGATGAACAAAGATACGCCCAATTGTTTTTTAGGGTGGTCCGATTTCATGTTTATTCCGGGAAGGGTAGGGACGGATTTTGGCCCGCGGGTTGTTGCGTGGATTTCGATAATTTTTCCCACAGAGCTTCGATCGAAGCGATACCCGGTTTTTTCTGCTTAGCGATCGTCAGGAATTTCCAGACTTTTTTCGCAGACATTCCTCTCTCTAAAGATAGCGCAAGCAAGCTGGCCGTCGCGTCATGCTGGCCGCTGTGAAAGGCGAGATCGGCGGCTATAAAATATGCAACCGGATCGTCTTCGTTCAAATCCATCGCTCGCGTCAACCACCGCTGCATGTTGGACAAGAATTCGTCCAGCGGTTTACGCAATGCTTTCGATTCACGACGGCGCATCATCATCTGTGTAAGTTGGATATAACGAGTAGCCAGTTCCTGGTCGATGATTTCCTTTGTCGCTGACGCAGGAGCACTCTCCTTCAAAATTTGTAACGCAGTTTGTTCTTCGTTGTTTGCCAGATACAAAAGAACCATTCTTTGTCTGGTTTCTGCGGCGAACGCACGACCGGGTCCGGATTGTGGCGCAGAAGAAATCGCCATTAATGCGTTTTGGATTGCATCTTCAGGAGAAATCGGGTTTTCATAAAACTGACTCGTCGCCAACCAGTCATAACTGTCCGCGATTCCCATCAAGTTGGTCTCTCCACTATTTAGATGTAGCTTGATCACGTATTCCAGTGTTTCGCGAGCGGCCTGGTAGTTGCCTTGCATAAATAAAACCGCAGCCCACAATCGTAATTTTTCGGGTATCCATTCATTCGTAGGATAAATAGATTCAGATGACCCAATTGTGTATAGCTGCAATATTTTAGCGGCTTGTTCAAACGTCTCTACGAATTCCGGATCCGCCATCAAGGACGTCAATACATTCAGATAGTCTTGATCGATGGAATGATATCGCAGGGG